>JAWETZ010000009.1:0-74876 GCA_032480835.1 Streptococcus mitis | reverse complement strand
AAAACTCCAAACGCGATACAATAAAGGTGTTCAAGCCAATTGTAAAGCGAAAGGAGAAAAATATGGCACAAAAGGCTCATAGTTTATCGCACACAAAGTAGCACTGTAAGTATCACTTTGTACTCACCCCTAAGTATAGACGAAAAGTTATCTAAAATCAATATCAAAGTAGTTTATCACATTCGAATCACAAAAAATTTTAAAAAATGACAATATTTGTTAACAAGAATTTTGTCGTTTGTTATAATGTAGTTGTAAATGATTAAGATTGGCAATCAAAAAAATATAGGGAGGAATGTTTTGAATAAGAAATATAATATAGTTCTATTTTTGTTGTTTATAGTTTATTTATTTGGATATTTTTCAATTTCAAAAACGTTAATTCCTATAATGTGTGTGATTCAAGTATTTTGGATAGAACATATATTTAGAGTTCGAAATATAATTATTCAAATAGGTGAAATTATAATAATTGTTGCTTCTATAATATTATTTATTGATAGTATATTGAGTTTGTAACAAAAGGCTTTTCTATAAAATCAAATTTTCCAGATACCTGCTGAAGCTGATTTATCTTCTCATCTATCTTCGTCACTAAACTTGACAGCTACATATTACTGATACACCTCTCTACCTACAATCTCAAAGTTAAACTGAGGCTAGTTTCCTCTTTGATTTTCGTTGATAAAAGAAATGCTCCTCCAAGACGGAAGAGCATTTTTTATTGTGATTTTGATTCGGTTTCTGCCGACTCTGGGTGGAGTTCTTGGTAACTTGGTGCATTGAAGAGGTCAGTACTGGTTTTGCCTTGTCGTTGGCTAAAGAGGCTCGTTGATTGACTACCTTTTTCCTGCTCAATCTTTTGCAGAATTGGTAAAGAATTGAGGTAAGAAATACTTTCTGTATCAACTTTTCCAAGATGATCTGCTTGGTAGAAACGGATCAAATCTCCAGTTTGAATCTGGTCGCTGATTTTCAGCTGTTGGCTGGCTACCTGACGAACATTTTCCAGTTCAGTCTGAGCTTGTTCATCAAGAGTACTGATTTCAAGACCGCTCTCAGTATAGTAGGTTCGTCCATCATAACTGGTATATTTAGGTGTGACGAAGGAATTAGCAGTTCGAAAGGAAACGACTTCTTGGTGGTCTGGTGACAGGAGGTCTTGTCCAACTTGGAGGAAGGAATTGGACTCAATACCAAGGAGGTGTTCGAGAGTCGGTAAGATATCGATTTGTCCGCCGTAAGTATTGATGATTTGTCCCTTTTCATAACCAGGCATGACCACCATAAAAGGCACTCGTTGTAACATGGCATTGTCATAATTCGACCAGTTCTCAGAAATTTTTCCAATCAAAGGTGCCAGGTCAGGATTGCGGGAATTGGAAATGCCATAATGGTCTCCGTAGATGACGATGATGGATTTTTCATAGAGGCCACTTTCTTTGAGATAGTCAAAGAAGGCCTTGATGGCACTATCCAGATAGTTGGCTGTTTGGAAGTAGCCATTGATTGTTTCATCTTTGGTTTTAGCCAAGGGGAAACCAAGCTCATCGCCAGTCAGATTGCTGGCATAAGGATAGTGGTTGGAAACCGTGATATACTTGGCATAAAAAGGCTGCTGTAAATGCTCCAGATACTGAATAGAATCTTTCATCATGATTTTATCATTTAAACCATATTGGAAAGAATTGCTACTGTCTTGCTTGGTGAAATAGGAAGCATCAAAGAAGTATTGGTAGCCCCATTGTTTGTAGGTCGTATTTCGATTCCAGAAGGTCCCGATATTGCCGTGAAAGACAGCACTTGATTGGTAGCCGTTTTTTGATAGGATAAAAGGTGTGGCCTGCTGGGTATTGGTGCCACCGTAATTGACCATGAAAGAACCTTGGTCAAGTCCAAATAAACCGGTCTCCAGCATGGTTTCCGCATCTGAGGTTTTACCAGCCTTAACTTGGTTAAAGATATTTGAAAAGGCTAGGGTTGATTGCGAATGGTAGAGGGAATTAAGGAAGGGAGTGACTTCATGCTCAGTTCCATCTATGTTGAGTTTATAGTCAAGCAGGAACTGCTGGAAGCTCTCTAAGTGGAGATAAATCACATTTTTCCCTTTGGTAAGGCCAAAATAGTCTGGATTGGGCTTAGCTGAATGTTCTTGAATATAATCTGTAATAGGTTGAAGATCAGTCTCAGAGGCCTTAGCTCGTTCCTTGTTGGCACTGTAGGATTGGTTGGCGCTATAACCTAAAAAGGCTGGCAAACTAAGGGCACGTACAACATAGTAATTAGAAAATCCTCGCGACAGGAGATCGGGACGCTCAATTTCAGCCAAGAAAAGATTAGCAGAAAAGAGCAGGGCTGAGAGGGCAGTGATAGCAACACTGGAGCGGAATTTGAAGGGCCTCCTATCCAGCTGGATAAATTTTTTAAAGAAAAGGAAAGCCAGCAGTGGGAAATCCATAAAATAGATGAAATCCCAAGGACGTAGTAACTCTAGTTCCGCAGTACCGACAGATACCTTGCTGACCACCTTCATGGTATTAGCCGTGATAAAGTCGTTAAATTCTCGATAGTAAAAGACATTGGAATAGAGCCAAATGAATAAAAGGCTATAAATAGCAATACTCAGACCATAAAAGATCTTGGTTGACCGAGCGTAGAGGGCTAGAGCCAGTAGGAGTAACCCCAAAGGAAGGGGATTGAAAAAGGCGATAAAGGCAAGGTAATTTCCTTGCAATTTTCCTACTTGAATATCTAAATTAAAGTCAACGGTATAGGCTAATAATGTTTTGATCCAATAGAGGATTAAAAGGGTTAGGACAAAACCCAGTCTGGTACCGATGGCTTTTTGGATTTTGTTAAAATTGATTCTCACACAATTACTTCCTAAGTTTTTATTAGTATTAGTATACCATTTTTTAAAACTAGAGTAAAAAAGCAAGGGTAGTTTCTTTTTTGAGAATTGTCTAAAAGTTTGTTATAATGGTAATCATGAATAGAATAAGAGTCAGTAAAAGGATTGAAAAAAAGCTTGCCAAAGGGCTAGTTTTGCTAGAAGCCAGCGATCTTGAGAATGTTAATCTTAAGGATCAGGAAGTAGAAGTCCATAGTCAAGATGGAAAATTTCTTGGGACTGCCTACCTTTCTCAGCAAAACAAGGGCTTGGGCTGGTTTGTTAGCACAGACAAGGTGACCTTCAATCAAGCTTTCTTTGAAATGCTGTTTAGACAAGTTAAAGAAAAGAGAAGCGCCTACTATCAAGATGATTTGACAACTGCCTTTCGTCTCTTCAACCAGGAGGGAGATGGCTTTGGCGGTCTGACAGTGGACCTTTATGGCGACTATGCTGTATTTTCTTGGTATAACTCTTATGTTTATCAGATTCGTCAGATCATCTCAGAAGCCTTTAGACAGGTTTTTCCTGAGGTTTTAGGGGCTTATGAGAAGATCCGCTTTAAGGGTTTGGACTATGAATCTGCTCATGTTTATGGTCAAGAAGCACCTGACTTTTTCACTGTTCTGGAAAATGGTGTCCTGTATCAAGTCTTTATGAACGATGGCTTGATGACAGGGATTTTCCTAGACCAGCATGAAGTTCGTGGTAGTCTGGTTGATGGATTGGCTATGGGCAAATCCTTGCTCAATATGTTTTCTTATACAGCAGCTTTTTCAGTAGCTGCGGCCATGGGAGGAGCAAGCCAGACAACTTCGGTTGACCTAGCCAAGCGTTCACGAGAATTGTCTCAAGCGCATTTTCAGGCAAATGGACTCAGCACAGACGAGCATCGTTTTATAGTCATGGATGTCTTTGAATATTTCAAGTATGCCAAACGAAAAGCCTTGACATATGATGTGATTGTCTTAGATCCGCCTAGCTTTGCTAGGAACAAAAAACAAACATTTTCTGTGGCCAAGGATTATCACAAGTTGATTTCCCAGAGTCTTGAGATTTTAAATCCGGGTGGTATTATTATTGCCAGTACCAATGCTGCCAATGTATCCCGCCAGAAATTTACAGAACAAATTGATAAAGGCTTTGCAGGAAGAAGTTACCAAATTTTAAACAAATACGGTCTTCCAGCAGATTTCGCCTATAATAAAAAAGATGAAAGTAGTAATTACCTCAAGGTGATTAGTATGAAGGTTAGTAAATGAAATTAATCGTTTCAGTAATGCCAAGAAGTTTAGAGGAGGCTCAGGCTCTGGATGCCACGAGGTATCTGGATGCGGACATCATTGAATGGCGTGCCGACTATTTGCCTAAGGAAGCGATTTTGCAGGTAGCTCCAGCTATTTTTGAAAAATTCGCAGGCCGTGAGTTGGTTTTCACATTGCGAACTCGCTCTGAAGGGGGAGAAATCGACCTTTCTCCAGAAGAGTATATCCATCTGATCAAGGAAGTGGCGCAACTCTATCAACCAGACTATATTGATTTTGAGTACTATAGCTACAAGGATGTTTTTGAGGAAATGCTGGACTTCCCAAATCTCATTTTGAGTTACCACAATTTCCAAGAAACGCCTGAAAATATGATGGAAATCTTGTCAGAGTTGACGAGCTTGAATCCAAAACTTGTCAAGGTTGCGGTGATGGCCCATACGGAGCAGGATGTGTTAGACTTGATGAACTATACACGAGGCTTCAAAACTCTCAATCCTGAACAGGAATATGTAACGATTTCTATGGGCAAGGTGGGCAAGGTCTCTCGTATCACTGCGGATGTGACTGGTTCTAGCTGGTCCTTTGCTAGTCTAGATGAGGCTAGTGCCCCAGGTCAGATTTCTCTAGCTAACATGAAAAAAATCAGGGAGATTTTGGATGAAGCTTGATGGCTATACACGTTTAGCTGCCGTTGTTGCCAATCCTATTAAGCATTCTATTTCCCCTTTTATTCACAATAGTGCCTTCGAGGCGACAGCTACAAATGGTGTTTACGTGGCTTGGGAGATTGAAGCAGGTGACTTGGCAGAAACAGTGGCTAATATTCGTCGCTACCAGATGTTTGGCATCAACCTGTCTATGCCCTATAAGGAGCAGGTAATTCCTTATTTGGATGGACTGAGCGATGAAGCGCGCTTGATTGGTGCGGTTAATACGGTTGTCAATGAGAATGGCAATTTAATTGGATATAATACAGATGGCAAGGGATTTTTTAAGAGCTTGCCTTCTTTTACAATTACAGGTAAGAAGATGACCCTGCTGGGCGCAGGTGGTGCGGCCAAGTCAATTCTGGCACAGGCTATTTTGGATGGTGTCAGTCAGATTTCTGTCTTTGTTCGTTCCGTTTCTATGGAAAAAACAAGACCTTACCTAGACAAGTTACAGGAGCAAACAGGCTTTAAAGTAGACTTGTATGCTTTAGAAGATGTTTCTGTATTGCAGGAAATGATTACTGAGTCGGATTTGCTGGTCAATGCGACCAGTGTGGGAATGGATGGTCAATCATCCCCAGTTCCTGAAAGCATTGTCCTATCAGAAACTCTTTTAGTAGCAGATATCATTTACCAACCTTTTGAAACCCCGTTTTTGAAATGGGCCAGAAGTCAGGGCAATCCAGCGGTCAATGGTCTGGGAATGTTGCTCTATCAAGCTGCAGAAGCTTTTCAACTGTGGACAGGAAAGGAAATGTCGACAGAAGAGATTTGGCAGTCTTTAACAGAAAAATACCAATAAAGAAAGGGAGATGCTCCTATGAAAATCAGAATCGATATTCCTCATCATCCTTATGATATTCAGATTGAAAAAGGCTGTCTGGCTCAGGCTGGTCAATGGTTGCTAGAACTGTGGCAACCTCAAAAAGTGGTCATTGTAACAGACAACCATGTAGCTTCTCTTTATGCAGAGAAGGTCAAGCTCAGCCTAGAAGATGCTGGTTTTCAGGTAGCTGTTTTTGACTTTTTAGAAGGCGAAGAAAGGAAAAATCTTACCACTGTCCAGAAAGTCTATGAATTTTTAGTCAAGCAAGGTCTGACTCGTAGTGATGGAATCGTGGCTCTTGGTGGTGGTGTCGTTGGGGACCTGGCTGGTTTTGTGGCCTCTACCTATATGCGGGGCATTCACTTTGTTCAGATCCCGACCAGCTTGACAGCACAGGTTGATTCTTCTATCGGTGGAAAGACAGGCGTTAACACTCCATTTGCTAAAAATATGGTGGGAACCTTTGCCCAACCTGATGGGGTTCTGATCGATCCGCTTGTCCTTGAAACGCTCGGAAAGAGAGAGTTGATTGAAGGGATGGGTGAGGTCATCAAGTATGGCTTGATTGAGGACCCAGAACTGTGGGCTCTCTTGACGGAGCTGGATGGTTCTGTAGAGAGCATTTTGGAACATGCAGAGACCTTGATTGAACATTCTTGTCAGGTTAAGCGTAAGATGGTAGTTGAGGATGAGTTGGACAACGGTGTTCGCCTTTACCTCAACTTTGGCCATACTATTGGCCATGCCATTGAAGCGACTGCAGGTTATGGAAAAGTCATGCATGGCGAGGCTGTAGCTATGGGAATGGTTCAGATTTCCAAGGTTGCTGAGGAAAAAGGCCTTATGCCAGCTGGTATTACCCAATCTATCACAGAGATGTGTCAGAAATTTGGCTTGCCTGTTGACTATGAAAACTGGGCTGTTGATGAGCTTTATCAAGCTCTTACTCATGACAAGAAAGCGCGTGGCAACACCTTGAAATTGGTCTTGGTTCCAGAGCTCGGTTCAGCGACTATCCACCTAGTTTCTCTGGAAGAGATGAAAGACTACTTGGTAAAATAAGGAGAACGTATGAGATATTTAACTGCAGGAGAATCACATGGGCCCCGTCTGACGGCTATTATTGAAGGAATTCCAGCTGGACTTCCTTTGACAACTGAGGATATCAATGGGGACCTCAAACGCCGTCAGGGTGGCTACGGTCGCGGTGGTCGTATGAAGATTGAGAGTGACCAGGTTGTCTTTACATCGGGCGTTCGCCACGGGAAAACGACAGGGGCTCCCATTACTATGGATGTCATTAATAAGGACCACCAAAAATGGCTGGACATTATGTCTGCTGAGGACATTGAAGACCGCCTTAAAAGTAAACGAAAAATAACCCATCCTCGTCCAGGTCATGCCGACTTGGTTGGGGGCATCAAGTACCGTTTTGATGATTTGCGAAATTCTTTGGAACGTTCATCAGCTCGTGAAACAACCATGCGAGTAGCAGTTGGAGCAGTAGCCAAACGCCTCTTGGCTGAACTGGATATGGAGATTGCCAACCATGTCGTGGTCTTTGGTGGCAAGGAAATCGATGTTCCTGAAAATCTGACAGTGGCTGAGATTAAGGAACGAGCTGCCCAGTCTGAAGTTTCTATTGTCAACCAAGAACGAGAACAGGAGATCAAGGACTATATTGACCAAATTAAGCGTGACGGTGATACCATCGGTGGAGTTGTGGAGACAGTCGTCGGAGGCGTTCCAGTCGGCCTTGGATCTTATGTCCAATGGGACAGAAAATTGGATGCGCGATTGGCCCAGGCCGTTGTTTCTATCAATGCCTTTAAAGGAGTGGAATTTGGCCTCGGCTTTGAAGCTGGTTACCGAAAAGGTAGCCAAGTCATGGACGAAATTCTCTGGTCGAAAGAAGACGGTTATACTCGCCGTACTAACAATCTAGGTGGTTTCGAAGGTGGTATGACCAATGGGCAACCCATTGTTGTTCGTGGTGTCATGAAACCCATTCCTACTCTCTACAAACCACTCATGAGTGTGGATATCGAAACCCATGAACCCTACAAGGCAACTGTGGAGAGAAGTGATCCGACTGCTCTTCCAGCAGCAGGTGTGGTCATGGAAGCCGTTGTGGCAACGGTTCTGGCACAAGAAATCCTCGAAAAATTCTCATCAGACAATCTAGAGGAATTAAAAGAGGCGGTAGCCAAACACCGAGACTATACAAAGAACTATTAAGGAGTTCCTATGGCAAAAACAATCTATATCGCAGGTCTTGGTTTGATTGGTGCCTCTATGGCACTGGGTATCAAACGCGATCACCCAGATTATGAAATTTTAGGTTATAATCGCAGTCAAGTTTCGAGAGATATTGCCTTGAAAGAAGGCATGATTGACCGTGCAACGGATGATTTTGCCAGTTTTGCTCCTTTGGCAGATATCATCATCCTCAGTTTGCCAATCAAACAAACCATTTCCTTTATTAAGGAATTGGCTGACTTGGCCTTGAAAGAAGGCGTCATTATTTCAGATGCCGGTTCGACCAAGTCAGCTATTGTGGATGCGGCGGAGCAGTATTTGGCTGGCAAGCCTGTTCGCTTTGTCGGGGCCCATCCCATGGCTGGTAGCCACAAGACAGGGGCTGCCTCTGCAGATGTCAATCTCTTTGAAAATGCCTATTATATCTTTACACCTTCTAGCCTGACTAGTCCTGACACGCTTGAGGAAATGAAGGATTTGCTTTCAGGTCTTCATGCTCGTTTTATCGAGATTGATGCTAAGGAGCATGATCGTGTGACTTCTCAGATTAGCCATTTTCCACATATTCTGGCTTCCAGTCTCATGGAGCAGACTGCGGTCTATGCTCAAGAACATGAGATGGCAAGACGCTTTGCGGCCGGTGGTTTTCGAGATATGACCCGAATTGCGGAAAGCGAACCAGGTATGTGGACTTCTATCCTCTTGTCCAATCGTGAGACCATTCTAGAGCGAATTGCGGATTTCAAGGAACGTTTGGATGAGGTCGGTAAGGCCATCAGTAAGGGAGATGAAGAGCAAATCTGGAACTTTTTCAACCAAGCGCGTGAACAACGGCAGGCTATGGAAATCCATAAGCGTGGTGGTGTGGACAGTTCTTACGATCTCTATGTTGATGTTCCCGATGAAGAAGATGTCATCTTGCGAATCTTAGAATTGCTACGTGGAAATTCCTTGGTTAACATCCACATCAACGAGGAGAACCGTGAGGATATTCACGGGATTCTACAAATTTCATTTAAAAATTCTCAGGACTTGGAACGAGCCGAGTACCTCATAACAGAAAATACCGACTATACAGTCGTCATCAAATAAGGAGAAAATTATGTCAAATATTTACGATAGTGCAAACGAACTCAGTCGCGGTCTACGCGAATTACCAGAATACAAGGCTGTTAAAGCAGCTAAAGATGCGATTGCAGCAGATGCTGAGGCAAGCAAAATCTTTACAGAATATGTTGCTTTCCAAGAAGAAATTCAAAGACTAGCCCAGATAGGTCAAATGCCAGATGATTCCTTCCAAGCTAAGATGGAAGGCTTTGGTAAACAGATTCAGGGGAACAGCCTCTTGTCAGAATTCTTTACTAAGCAACAACAATTGGCAATTTACCTTTCTGACATTGAAAAAATTGTTTTCGAACCAGTTTCAGAATTGCTAAAATAAGAAAATAACTATTATAAAGTCAGGAATTTTTAAGGAATTTCTGGCTTTTTATGATAAAATAGGTAAAAGTATTGCAAGTATGAGGTCAAGTATGAAACTAAAAACAAACATTCGCCACTTACATGGCAGTATCCGCGTTCCAGGTGATAAGTCTATCAGCCACCGTTCCATTATTTTTGGAAGTTTGGCCGAGGGTGAGACCAAGGTTTATGATATATTGCGTGGTGAGGACGTCCTTTCGACCATGCAGGTTTTTCGTGACCTTGGTGTTGAAATTGAGGACAAAGATGGGATTATTACCATTCAAGGTGTCGGTATGGATGGCTTAAAAGCGCCACAAAATGCCCTGGACATGGGAAATTCTGGAACCTCGATTCGCCTGATTTCAGGTGTCCTTGCTGGCGCAGACTTCGAAGTAGAAATGTTCGGAGACGATAGTCTTTCCAAACGTCCTATGGACCGTGTGACGATTCCTCTGAAAAAAATGGGCGTCAGCATTTCGGGACAAACTGAGCGAGACCTGCCTCCCCTTCATTTAAAAGGAACGAAAAATCTTACACCTATTCAGTATGAGTTGCCAATTGCCTCTGCTCAAGTCAAGTCCGCCTTGATCTTTGCTGCCTTGCAGGCTCAGGGTCAGTCAGTGATTATCGAAAAAGAATGCACCCGTAACCATACTGAAGATATGTTGCAACAATTTGGTGGCCATTTAAGTGTGGACGGCAAGAAAATCACAGTCCAAGGGCCACAAAAATTGACTGGACAAAAGGTGGTCGTGCCAGGAGATATTTCCAGTGCAGCCTTTTGGTTGGTCGCAGGTTTAATTGTTCCAAACTCTCGTGTAGTGCTGCAGAATGTGGGCATCAACGAAACGCGTACCGGTATTATAGATGTTATTCGTGCCATGGGTGGAAAAGTGGAAATAACTGAAATCGACCCAGTTGCTAAATCTGCAACCCTGACTGTCGAATCTTCAGACCTGAAAGGAACAGAGATTGGTGGTGCCTTGATTCCACGCTTGATTGATGAATTGCCCATTATTGCCTTTCTAGCGACTCAAGCTCAAGGGGTAACAGTTATCAAGGATGCTGAGGAACTCAAGGTCAAGGAAACAGACCGCATTCATGTAGTAGCAGACGCCTTAAATAGCATGGGAGCAGATATTACTCCTACAGCTGATGGAATGATTATCAAAGGCAAATCAGCCCTTCACGGTGCTAGAGTCAATACTTTTGGAGACCACCGAATTGGTATGATGACGGCTATCGCAGCTCTATTGGTAGCAGATGGAGAGGTGGAGCTTGATCGTGCAGAAGCCATCAATACCAGCTATCCTAGTTTCTTTGATGATTTGGAGAGCTTGATTCATGGCTAAGGTGTTGTTAGGCTTTATGGGGGCTGGCAAATCGACAATTGCAAGAGGATTGGATCCAAATTACCTTGATATGGATTCTCTGATAGAGAAGCGCTTAGGCATGTCCATTGCGGATTTTTTCGCTGAGAAGGGAGAAGTGGCCTTTCGTCAGATAGAGTCAGAAGTCCTAGCTGATTTATTACAAAGAGACCAAGTTGTGTCAACTGGTGGAGGTGTAGTCATTTCTCAGCGAAATCGTGACTTACTCAAGACCAATCCTGATAACATCTATCTGAAAGCAGATTTTGACACCCTTTACCAACGCATATCAGCTGATAAGGACAATCAGCGCCCGCTGTTTCTAAATAATAGCAAGGAAGAACTAGCAACTATTTTTCAAGAAAGACAGGCTTGGTATGAGGAAGTGGCCAGTCGGGTTTTGGATGTGACCAAGCTAAGTCCAGAGGAAATTATAGAGGAACTAAGATGAAAATTGCTTATCTAGGTCCCAAGGGATCATTTTCACACCACGTTGTGCAGACCGCTTTTCCTCATAAGGAATTGCAGGCCTTTGCCAATATTACAGATGTCATCAAGGCCTATGAGCAAGGCTTGGTGGACTATTCTGTGGTGCCAGTTGAAAATTCTATCGAGGGTAGTGTTCATGAAACCTTGGACTACCTTTTTCATCAGGCTCACATTCAAGCAGTGGCAGAAATCGTTCAACCCATCCATCAGCAGTTGATGGTGGTTCCAGGTCATACTAAGATTGAAAAGATTTTTTCACATCCACAGGCTTTGGCGCAAGGAAAGAAATTTATCGATGAAGAGTATCCAGAGGCTCAAATCGAGGTGACTGCTAGTACAGCCTATGCGGCCCGCTTTATTTCCGAACATCCAGACCAGCCCTTTGCAGCAATTGCACCTAGAAGTTCTGCTGAAGAATATGGCTTAGAACTGATTGCCGAGGATATTCAGGAAATGGAAGCCAATTTCACACGTTTCTGGGTTTTAGGAGCTGAAAAGCCTAGTATTCCCTTGCAAGCACAAACTGAGAAAATGAGTTTGGCCTTGACCTTACCTGACAACCTTCCAGGTGCACTTTATAAGGCCCTATCGACCTTTGCTTGGCGAGGAATTGACTTAACAAAAATTGAAAGTCGGCCACTCAAGACAGCACTGGGAGAATACTTTTTCATTATCGATGTGGACTATGCTGATAAGGATCTGGTCCACTTTGCC
The DNA here is from genome assembly GCA_032480835.1 of Streptococcus mitis. Taxonomy (GTDB): domain Bacteria; phylum Bacillota; class Bacilli; order Lactobacillales; family Streptococcaceae; genus Streptococcus; species Streptococcus mitis_DK. The sequence continues at coordinate 62,886 of JAWETZ010000009.1, read as the reverse complement.
CAAAAAGAATTAGAAGCGATTGGAATCCAGTATAAAGTTCTGGGAGCTTATCCTATTTATCCAATATCAGACCATGGAAAGGAGAGAAGATGAGTAAAGAAAATCCCTTAAGTCACCACGAGCAGTTACGCTATGACTATCTACTTAAGAATATTCACTACCTCAATGAGCGAGAGAAAAAAGAGTTTGCTTACTTGCAAGATAAATTAAGTAGGGCAAGTAGTGACATTACCTCAGAAAGTCAAGAATTGACCGATGATTATGGAAAGACAAGTGCTAACGCTTCAATTCCTCCTTATAATAGTCGTAGTCGTTCTGAGAGATACCAGAAGATCAATTCTCTTCCAAAGAAAAAAACTAAAAAGCGGAAGCTACGGTGGGGCCACATTTTCGCAGGTTTACTGGCTATCTTAACTTGTGTAGCGCTTGGCATGATTTTTATGTTCCTAAAAGGTTATTCAAATGCTGATTCAACCAAAACTGCCAATGCTAAGGCAGCTCAAGTAGAGGTTTTCCATGGTCAAGATACCAAGGATGGGGTAAATATTTTGATTATGGGAACGGATGGACGGATTGGCCAAAATAGTGCTGAAACGAGAACGGACTCGATTATGGTTCTAAACGTTGGTGGCTCAGATAAGAAAATCAAGCTGGTCAGCTTTATGCGTGATAATTTGGTCTATATAGATGGTTATAGTCAAGTGATTAACGGTAGAAAACAGACAGATAACAAGTTAAACGTAGCCTACGAGTTAGGAGAACAAGAGGGGCAAAAAGGGGCAGAAATGGTTCGCCAAGTCTTGAAAGATAATTTTGACTTGGACATTAAGTACTATGCCTTGGTTGACTTTCAGGCCTTTGCAACAGCGATTGACACGCTTTTCCCTGATGGAGTGATGATTGATGCTAAATTCTCAACCTTGGAAGGTCAACCGTTAACTGAAGCTACGGTGGGAGATGACTTACATGCTACGGAAACAGAGTCTCCGACCCAGACTATTAAAGTCGGGAAACAGCAGATGAATGGTTCGACCTTGCTTAATTATGCTCGTTTCCGTGATGATGATGAAGGCGATTATGGTCGTACCAAGAGACAGCAGCAAGTGCTGACAGCAGTTCTTCAGCAAATCAAAGATCCAACCAAGCTCTTTACAGGCTCAGAGGCACTTGGCAAGGTCTTCGGAATGACCTCAACGAATGTTCCTTATACCTTCTTGTTAACAAATGGCTTGTCTTTCCTAGACGGAGTTCAAAATGGTATTGAGAGATTAACAGTTCCAGAACTAGGTGATTGGGTCGATGCCTATGATGTCTACGGAGGCTTGGGGTTGCTGGTCGATCAAAATAAATATCAGAATAAATTGTCTCAGATGGGTTTGAGATAAGATAAGACAGAAGAATCGAAGTTTGATAGCTATTTGGATAGTAGTCAGGCTTTGATTTTTTACAGTCTGCAATAGATTTTCAGTCCTAATTTGTGGTATAATGAAACGATACGATAGAAAGAATAATGAACAATATGACTGATTTAAAAGCAATTCAGGCTCGTAGTCTGGAGATGGCTGAATATTTTGTGGCTTTTTGTAAAGAACATGATTTGCTTTGCTATCTTTGTGGTGGAGGTGCTATTGGTGCCCTTCGAAACAAGGGTTTCATTCCTTGGGACGATGACCTAGACTTTTTTATGCCCCGTAAGGACTATGAAAAATTGGCAGAATTATGGCCTCGTTATGCAGATGAACGTTATTTCTTGTCAAAGAGTAACACGGATTTTGTCGACCGCAATCTTTTTATTACCATTCGTGACAAGGAAACGACCTGTATCAAACCTTATCAGCAGGATTTGGATTTGCCACATGGTTTGGCCTTAGATGTATTGCCTTTGGATTATTATCCGAAAAATCCAGCTGAGCGGAAGAAACAGGTTCGCTGGGCCCTGATTTATTCGCTCTTTTGTGCCCAAACTATTCCAGAAAAGCATGGCGCACTTATGAAATGGGGAAGCCGCATTTTATTGGGCGTGACGCCAAAATCTCTCCGTTATCGCATTTGGAAAAAAGCTGATAAAGAAATGACCAAATATGGTTTGGCTGAGAGTGATGGTATTACAGAATTATGCTCAGGTCCTGGCTACATGAGAAACAAGTACCCAATCGCATCTTTTGAAGACAACCTTTTCTTGCCATTTGAAGGTACAGAGATGCCTATTCCAGTTGGCTATGATGCTTATCTCAGCACTGCGTTTGGTGACTATATGACACCGCCACCAGTGGACAAGCAAGTACCGCATCATGATGCTATTATAGCAGATATGGATAAGTCTTATACAGAATACAAGGGAGAATATGGTGTATGATGGGAGAAAAAATAAGCGTTATCGTTCCAGTTTACAATGTAGAAGCCTATCTGGAGAAGTGTGTAGAATCCATTTTAAAACAGACCTATACCAACTTGGAAATTCTTCTCATCAATGATGGTTCAACGGATACTAGTGGAGAACTGTGTGAGCAATTAGCTCAAAGAGATCAACGGATTCGTGTCATTCATAAGGAAAATGGTGGCTTGTCTGACGCTCGAAATAGAGGGATTGAAGAAGCAAGTTCTGATTTGATCGGTTTTATCGATAGTGATGATTACATTGATGAAGATATGTATGAGACCCTTTACCATCAAATGCTAGAATCCAATGCTGATCTTTCTATGTGTGGACATTATGATGTTTATCACCAAATTCCGGAAAAGCAGGTTGCAATGATTCAGACCTGGGAATTAACACCCCAAGAAGCCATTAAGATGGTCATGGAAGCTAAAATCCTCTCCGTCACAGCTGTTAATAAACTGTACAAAAAAGCACTATTTGAACAGCTACGATTTGAAATTGGTAAAATAGCAGAGGATGCTTTTATCATGATTGCCTTGATTCATCAATGTCGCAAAGTTGTTGCAACAAACGAGAAGAAATACTACTATGTTCACCGTGAGAATAGTATCACGACTCAAAAATTCTCTTTAAAATTCTTAAATGTTATTGAAGCTTATGAGCAAAATGCAAAGATTATCAAAGAAAATTATCCTGAACTAGCGGATACTGCAACTATGCGTTTAAATTGGGCTTACTTCTATGTATTGGATAGACTCTTGGTTGATGCAGATTTCAAGGATAGAGTCTTAGAAGACCGTTTGATTGCCTATCTAAAGAAAAACACAAAGAATATTCTTTCAGATAGTCGTTTTACAAGAGCAAGAAAAGTGAGTTTTTTAGCATTGTGCCTGAGTCGAAAATTGTATACGAAAATCTTGCTTGAACAAACTAAGCGTTAGGAGAAAAAATGATTTCATTTATTGAAAAAAACTATTTTAAGATTAATTTATTATTTTTATCAGTTATATCTTTTTATTGTATGGCTGGATTGATTGTTCCGCTTCAATCTATTTCAGCCAATAAATTTGTTACTCTTGGCATGACCCTTATGGGAGTTTTGTTGGGACTTTATAATTTCTTTATAAAAAAAGCTTATCTGACAGTCAGAAAAATTGAGTATTTAATTCTCTTTTTTCTAATGAATATTCTAACAGCTGCGCTAGTTGTCAAATATGGTTTTTCAATAAATATAAAAAATTTAGTAGTCTTCTTCATTTATTTTTTTGCAGTTTATCCAGTCTTTCAGTCTTTCACAGAGAAAAAAGCACGTGCTATTTTTGATGTGTTTTTCTCAGTTATAACTGTTGCAAATACTATAGGTGTACTTGTATCGCTTGGTCAATTTTTAATGTTGCAAGGTTACCGTGTATATGATTATAAAGGACTTTTAATCCGACAGGGGTTTGTAGAATCCCGTTTGTTCGGGATCTTGGCAAGTCCCAACTACCTCTCGATTATTTCTTTGATGGTGATTATTTACTTATGGATGCGCCTGTCTCTCTATAATAAAATCATTAAAATATTAGCCATTTCATCTATTGTGCTTAATTTCGCTTATATTGTTTTATCTGGTTCAAGAACAACCTATATCTGTTTAGTAGTAGTTGCTTTGCTTTATAGTTTGATGACTGCTAACTGGACAAAAAAAGGGAAATCTATTTTGACAGTAGTTCTGACAGTAGGTTTAGTATTTGTTAGCTATAATGGTATTAAGTATAGTAGTGATATTTACTTGAAAGCTAATTCGGCTGAGATTAAAAAGAATTTAGCTAATGTTCAAAAAGGGGACAAGAATTTTTCTCTTGAAAGAACAGACACCAGTGAAGAAAATATCTCTAATAACCGTTTTGCTATTTGGCAGTCTACAGCTTCTTTTATCCCTAAACGTCCACTGTTTGGATATTCAGGTGGGAACTGGTATGAGTTAGGGAAAGAGTATGATGCTTCTGCTTATATAATCAAACAGCATTATCTTACTCATAATGGATATCTAGAATTACTCTTTTATGATGGTTTAACTGGTTTAATTCCGATGGCCATTTTTATGCTCTCCTTCATTATTTCCAGTCTCAAAAAATATAAAAAAGACCTTCAAGAAGGGCGTCACAATCATGAATTGATTACTATTCTATTGATGACAGTAGTTATTCTCATCTCTAACTTGTTCTTGAGTTCAACCTTCTATGGAATTTCACTACAGGGTTGTATCTTATTTGTGATTTCAGGTTACTATTTCTCTGTTCTCTATAAAAAAAGAGATGGCTACAGAAAGCTAGACGAAGCAGAGATCAAAGAAGTTGAACTAGGTGTCATGGATTACATCCACAATCTCTGTCAAAACGAGAACATCAACTATTCACTGGCTTATGGAACCTTGCTGGGAGCAGTGAGACACAAAGGCTACATTCCTTGGGATGACGATATCGATATCTCTCTAAAACGATATGAATATGACAAATTGTATCAAGCTATTTTGCGAGATAATGACCCTGTCTACAAAGTGGTTTCTTGGGAAAATGACGCACGTTATCCTTACCCATTTTATCGAGTTTATGACGCGCGAACAGTCTACGACAACAACTATATCGAAAATGATATTGATTTAGGGATTTGTGTGGATGTTTTCCCATTTGACTATTATGCTGATGTTAACAAAGATATGGTAAAACTAGATACTTACCGTCGTTTATCAGTCTATACCCTTTATGGAATCCATAATAAGAATGCGAAACTCAAGAATATCGTCAGATATCTACTTGTCCTTGTATTCCGTCTAACTCGTGTCAAAACTTGGAACCAAAAGATGAACAATCTATCTATGAAAGAAAAAGATGGAGACTTCATTGACTACCTCATGGAGAACAAAAGAGTTTCTACGAAGTTTGATAAGTCCTTCTTGGATACTACGATTGACAGTCCATTTGAAGATAGAGTTTACAAAATTCCTGAGGCCTATCAGCAAATTCTTTCTGTCATCTACGGGGATGACTTTATGGAGATTCCTCCTCTGGAAAAACGAGTTAAGCACGACGACTTCCAGGCATACATAAAGGAGGGATAGGACGTGTTACAATGGTTAAAAAGAAGTTTAGCCAGTCTTTTAGGAGATAAGAAAGATCTGGTTAAAAATCTACCTATTATCAAAAGCTTAAATCAAAAAGCAAATATTAACTTGGATTCAAAGAGAAGCAATTTGCTCAAAGAAAATTTTGAAGATATTCTAAAGGCCATCTATCAATCCAATCTAAAATCTTATGATATCTGGTTAGATTTTGGGACTTTACTTGGTTTCTACAGAGAAAATGATTTGATCCCGCATGATTTAGATATGGATTTTGGGATTATTATCCCAGACTATGAAGCCTTTTTAAAGGATGAGAAAATTCTTTTTGAGAAAGGCTTTGTTAGAACTAAAGAGTTCTATTACAATGATAAGCTTGTAGAGTTGTCCTATAGTTATAAGGGACTCAATGTTGACTTTATTGTCTATGATAAAAAAGAGGATATCATCTCCTCAGATACTATTTTCTACATGACAAATGCCTTGGGAAATCCAACAAGATATGAAGTCTACCACTATGAATTGCCCTTTACAGCATTAACTAAATGCAGTTTTAAAGAGATTCTAGTAAAAGTTCCAGAAAATACAAGAGAATACATCAGTTACTTGTATGGGGAGGATTTTGAAATCCCTAATACCCATTATAACTGGAAAGAAAATCCGATATATAAACAAAGGGATGCTAAAATGGCAAAAGTCCTTTTGACTAAATCCCTTGGACACTAAAATAAATAAAAGAAACGAGCTAGATCAAATCCAGTTCGTTTCTTTTATCTTTAATTATTTTTTAATGACTCTACAATTATATTTTTTCTTAAGTTTCAAAAAAATCAAAGCTACAGCCAGTGTAAATATAATAAATAGATAGTTTCTATAATCTGTAAGGCTAACTCTTCCGGAATGATTCAGATGGAAAATACCAATCCATTTATTTTTACTAAGGATTCCATCATTTTCGAAATGATAACGATTCATCCACTCATCTTTAGCTGCTTTGCCATTTTCTTTAAAGTAATAGGTTTCTTTGGAATTAATTTCTTTCCAAGTGTTAGTTATCATACCTGTATTTTTTTCAATATAGTATAGATTATTTCCATCATCAACTAACCCTGTTTGAAGTTCTCCGTTTTGATTAAAATAAAACCAGTTTTTGTCTATATATTTCCAACCAACTTCGACTGTACCAGAATCAAAGAAATAATACCAATTATCGTTGTGTTGTGTCCAACCATCTTCAGGAGCTTCATTTTTCCAATTTTTAAATTTTAGAATACCATCATTGTTATAAAATCCATAATGTGGGTATTTATCAGATACATCGGTAACATTTCCGTTATTGAATTCAAGAGAAATTGCTGCTCTATCTAGTTGTCCGGCATTTATAATGCTGATATTTTTTTGTTTAAGATATTCAGCGTATTTTTCTTCTACTGGTCTAATCCCTGTTTTAATAATTTTCTTAGGATTAAGTTTGTCGACAAATTCTTTCGTATTAGATTTAGTTGTTTCTACGTGGTGATTAAATTTCATGACATCTACATGTCCAATCAAAGGTGCATATTTCTCTTCTAGATGTCTCTCAGTATTTTCTAAATCTCCTCCTAAGAAAATTTTTGTATTATTAATATTTACTATTGATAAAATTGAATTCAGATTATCATCATATACTTTTTTTAATGAGCCATCATTCTCGTATTCATTCTCATAATTTAATAAATCAATTTGAATATTTCCAAGGGTTAGGTGTGAATCTTTTTCAGAAATATCTTGAATAATGGTAGTATTTGTTTCTAGGGCAGCCTGTAAAGCTCGTTCATATCCATATAAATTATCCCAAAGACCTGTTTTATCTGTTATTCTGTCGTCACTATATTTTTTTATATAAAGTTTTTTCGTTGGGATAGTTTTCAAAACATCGTGTGCTGAACCGACATGATCAGAGTGGGCGTGTGTAATAATAATGAAATCAAAACTTTTAATACCTAATTGTTTAATGTGAGCAAATAGTCTATCTTCAGTAATTGCTTTTGGATCTTTTTCAATTCCAGGTCTATCAGGATATCTTGGATTAGAGCCATCCGGATAGGAAAAGTCGTCTCCAGTATCTATCATGGCGAAGTGACCATTACTTTCTAGTATCATGGCATCTGACCAATCAGCAACGGTTATGATATGAAGTCTATCATTTGCTAAAACTGGTTTTATTAAAGTAGCAAGGAATACAAGGGTTAATATATATATATATATATATATATAGTGTGTAATTTCTTGATCATATTATCTCCTTATGAGTAGATTATAGTTTTTTTAATTTCTTTTAATCTTAGCAAGAGCAAGATTGAGTGCATAGTGGAGTGTTTTATCTTTGGTAAGAAATAGCGTCAAGAGATAATAGATACCGCAAGTCGCAACAGTCGAGAGAACCATGAGTATCATATTGAAGTTGACTGTATAAGAGTTGATTTGGAAAAGGAATTTAAACGCTAAGTAGATTGGAATGAATCCGAGTGATACAATAGTATAGCGTGTTAAGGTAGTAAAGATTTCTTTCAAGTCAAGCAGATGATGTTTCTTGATAAAGTAAATTTCCAGTAGAACAACTACAGTTTCTGCAATAATAGTAGTAGCAATGTAGTACTCTGGTGCAAAAATATTATTGAAATACAAGAGACTGTTGAGTAGGATATTAGCTCCGCCACCAATAAAGTAAAAGGCTGTTAAACGATTTTCATGGTCGTTGATGAAGATAATTTGTTTACCAAGGATTAACTCAATGGCCCAAATGATAGTCCGAAAAGCAAAGACACTAGTCACAATACCAGCTTCAAGATATTTTTCAGAAGAGTAGATGACAGCAGCGTAGTTCCCTAAGACCATGATTCCAATACTAGTCGGAATGATTAGGAAGTAGAAGAGAGCAGCTCCCTGGTTCAGAAGATTTTTATAAGATTCGTAGTCTTTCTTACCGAGATAGTAGCCGAGACGTGGAATACTGACGTTAATAGCTCCACTTAGGACACTGGCAATCAACATAACAATGCTGGAAGCAATGGTGTAATAAGAGATGTAGTTTTCATCAGGTCCTTTGGTGATAAACATTCTATCCAGTAAAGTGTAGAGCATATTGGCATTAGCTAGAAGTAACATGGTTAATAGTGGCTTAGATTCTTTGACTAATTCTACAAAACCAATCTTAACAAAGGAAACTTCTCGCTTAATCCAGAGAAAACTGAGTAGATAATTAAGAATAGTAGTTGCACTCATGACTATAGCATATGGAACGATATCATCAGCAGTTTTTACAAAGGTGAAGATGGCGACCAACATGGCGATACGAATAGCCAATGTTTTGTATAAGATGAAAGAATAATTTTCATAAGCCTCGTTCATCCACTCGATATAAAGGAATTGGAAGAGAGCCTGGACACCAAGTATATAGTAGAGTTCTTTGAAATTTTCAATACTATTATCCATGTAAATAAACAAAAAGTAGATACTTGTTGTAAGGACAGAAGTAATTACAGATATATAGAATAACTTGGAGAAGACATAATTAATCTTATCTTTATCATCCTTGACCTTACTGATAGCTCGAATTCCGTAGTTGTAGATTCCGAAGGCGGCTAAAGGAATGACAAAGCTAGCCCAGGTATTGGCGGTATTGAAATAACCGTAGTTGGATTTGCTGAGAATCCGTGTTAGATAGGGATTGGTTATCAGCGGAAAAACGATATTGAGAACATTGACTAGCAAGCTAGCCAGTGCATTAACTTTTATATTTTTCATTGTACTTTCTTTCTTATATTGTAAAATGGTCTCTAGTATTATATCACATTCTCGCTTCATTCTTTTGATAAAATCGTAAAAATCTAGTATAATAGATAGAACTGAAAGTATGAGGTTACTAGCAATGAAAATGAAACAAATTAGTGATACAACTTTAAAAATCACGATGTCTTTAGAAGATTTGATGGATCGAGGAATGGAGATTGCTGACTTTCTTGTTCCTCAAGAAAAAACAGAAGAGTTCTTTTATGCCATCTTGGATGAGTTAGAGATGCCTGAGAGTTTTTTGGATACAGGCATGTTGAGCTTCCGTGTGACTCCAAAACCTGATAAGGTGGACGTCTTTGTGACCAAGTCAAAGATTGACCAAAATCTAGATTTTGAAGACTTATCGGATTTGCCAGATATGGAAGAATTGGCTCAAATGTCGCCAGATGAATTTATCAAAACCTTAGAAAAAAGCATCGCAGACAAAACCAAGGATGATATCGAAGCCATTCAATCTCTAGAGCAAGTTGAAGCTAAGGAAGAAGAGCAGGAGCAGGCTGAACAAGAAGTTGAAGGAAAGAAAGAGCCCTACATCTACTACATCCTTTCTTTTGCTAAGTTGGCTGATTTAGTGGCTTTTGCCAAGACAGTGACTTTTGAGATGGAAACTTCTGAACTCTACAAAATGAACGAGCGCTATTATTTGACCATTTTAGTGGATATTGAAAATCATCCAAGTCCATATCCAGCTTGGCTGTTGGCTCGTATGCGCGAGTTTGCGGACGATAGTGATATCAGTCGTTCAGTTTTGCAAGAGTATGGCCAAGTCTTGATGAATCACGATGCAGTACTTAATCTGCAAAAGATTGGATAATCATTTCTGGAAAGCTATTTCTAGATTTTAAGGAGAGCGAATCGTCTGATTCGTTTTTTCTTTTTATACTGAAATAGTGATTTACTATGATAGGAATTTTCACAAAATTCTGTTATAATGGCTATAATAGAAAATTTCGAGGAGACAAACATGACAGTTAAAATTGCTTTACTAGGATTTGGTACCGTTGCAAGTGGTGTGCCTTTCCTCCTAAAGGAAAATGGAGAAAAAATCAATCAATCAGCACATTCAGAGATTGAAGTCGCTAAGGTATTGGTTAAGGATGAAGATGAAAAGAATCGCTTGCTTGCAGCAGGGAATGACTTTAACTTTGTAACCAATGTGGATGATATTTTATCAGACCAAGACATTACGATAGTAGTGGAATTGATGGGACGTATCGAACCTGCTAAAACCTTTATCACCCGTGCCTTGGAAGCTGGAAAACACGTTGTTACTGCTAACAAGGACCTTTTGGCTGTCCATGGTGCAGAATTGTTAGAAATTGCTAAAGAGCATAATGTAGCACTTTACTACGAAGCAGCAGTAGCTGGTGGGATTCCAATTCTTCGTACGTTGGCAAATTCCTTGGCTTCTGATAAAATCACGCGCGTGCTTGGTGTAGTCAATGGAACTTCTAACTTCATGATGACCAAGATGGTCGAAGAAGGATGGTCTTACGATGATGCTCTTGCGGAAGCGCAACGTCTAGGATTTGCAGAAAGCGACCCTACAAATGACGTAGATGGGATTGATGCAGCCTACAAGATGGTAATTTTGAGTCAATTTGCCTTTGGTATGAAGGTTGCTTTTGATGATGTATCCCACAAGGGAATTCGTAACATCACACCAGAAGATGTAGCTGTAGCTCAAGAGCTTGGTTATGTAGTGAAATTGGTTGGTTCTATCGAGGAAACTCCTTCAGGAATTGCTGCAGAAGTGACTCCAACCTTCCTTCCTAAAGCGCACCCACTTGCCAGTGTGAATGGAGTAATGAACGCTGTCTTTGTAGAATCTATCGGTATTGGTGAGTCTATGTACTATGGACCAGGTGCTGGTCAAAAACCAACTGCTACAAGTGTGGTGGCGGATATTGTCCGTATCGTTCGTCGCCTGAATGATGGTACCATTGGCAAAGACTTCAATGAATACAGCCGTGACTTGGTCTTGGCTAATCCAGAAGATGTCAAAGCAAATTACTACTTCTCAATCTTGGCTCCAGACTCAAAAGGTCAGGTCTTGAAACTTGCTGAAATCTTTAATGAACAAGATATTTCCTTCAAGCAAATTCTCCAAGATGGCAAAGATGGTGACAAGGCACGTGTCGTTATCATTACACACAAGATTAATAAAGCCCAGCTTGAAAATGTCTCATCTGAATTGAAGAAGGTTTCAGAATTCGACCTCTTGAATACCTTCAAGGTGCTAGGAGAATAAGATGAAGATTATTGTACCTGCAACCAGTGCCAATATCGGGCCAGGATTTGACTCGGTAGGTGTAGCTGTAACCAAGTATCTTCAAATTGAGGTCTGCGAAGAACGTGATGAGTGGTTGATTGAACACCAGATTGGCAAATGGATTCCTCATGACGAGCGTAATCTCTTGCTCAAAATTGCTTTGCAAATTGTACCAGACCTGCAACCAAGACGTTTGAAAATGACCAGTAATGTTCCCTTGGCGCGTGGTTTGGGTTCTTCCAGCTCGGTTATTGTTGCTGGTATTGAACTAGCCAACCAACTGGGCCAGCTCAACTTGTCAGACAATGAAAAATTGCAGTTGGCGACTAAGATTGAAGGACACCCTGATAATGTGGCTCCAGCCATTTATGGTAATCTCGTTATTGCAAGCTCAGTTGATGGACAAGTTTCTGCTATCGTAGCAGACTTCCCAGAATGTGATTTTCTAGCCTACATTCCAAACTATGAATTGCGTACTAGAGACAGCCGTGGTGTCTTGCCTAAGAAATTGTCTTACAAGGAAGCTGTTGCGGCTAGTTCTATCGCCAATGTGGCGGTTGCAGCCTTGTTGGCAGGAGACATGGTGACAGCTGGGCAAGCAATCGAGGGAGACCTCTTCCACGAGCGCTATCGTCAGGACTTGGTGAGAGAATTTGCGACGATTAAACAAGTGGCCAAAGAAAATGGTGCCTATGCAACCTACCTCTCTGGTGCTGGGCCGACAGTTATGGTCTTGGCTTCTCATGACAAGATGCCAACGATTAAGGCAGAATTGGAAAAGCAACCTTTCAAAGGAAAACTTCATGGCTTGAAAGTTGATACCCAAGGTGTCCGTGTCGAAGCAAAATAAAGAATAGCAGATAGGATGGGGAAACTCTCGACGAGAGGGCTTCCTATCCTTTTTTTGAAAAGAATTCGAGTTAAAAACTTGATAAAGGAGAAATAAAGATGGCAGAAATTTATCTAGCAGGTGGTTGTTTTTGGGGCCTAGAGGAGTATTTTTCACGCATTTCTGGTGTATTAGCAACCAGTGTTGGCTACGCTAATGGACAAGTCGAAACGACTAATTACCAGCTGCTCAAGGAAACAGATCATGCAGAAACGGTTCAAGTGATTTACGATGAGAAAGCAGTGTCACTCAGAGAGATTTTACTTTATTATTTCCGTGTCATCGACCCTTTATCTATCAATCAACAAGGGAATGACCGTGGACGTCAGTATCGGACTGGAATTTATTACCAAGATGAAGATGATTTGCCAGCTATCTACACAGTTGTGCAGGAGCAGGAGCGCATGCTTGGGCGAAAGATTGCAGTAGAAGTGGAGAAACTACGTCATTACATTCTGGCTGAAGACTACCACCAAGACTATCTTAAGAAGAATCCTTCAGGTTACTGTCATATCGATGTGACCGATGCTGAGAAGCCATTGATTGACGCAGCAAATTATGAAAAGCCTAGTCAAGATGTGTTAAAGGAAAGCTTAACCGAAGAGTCCTATCGTGTTACCCAAGAAGCTGCTACAGAGGCTCCATTTACCAATGCCTATGACCAAACCTTTGAAGAAGGGATTTATGTAGATATTACGACAGGTGAGCCACTCTTTTTTGCCAAGGATAAGTTTGCCTCAGGTTGTGGTTGGCCAAGTTTTAGCCGTCCAATTTCCAAGGAATTGATTCATTATTACAAGGATATGAGCCATGGAATGGAGCGAATCGAGGTTCGTTCTCGGTCGGGGAATGCTCACTTGGGTCATGTTTTCACAGATGGACCTCGGGAGTTAGGTGGACTCCGTTACTGTATCAATTCTGCTTCCTTACGCTTTGTAGCCAAGGGTGAGATGGACGAAGCAGGATATGGCTATCTACTGCCTTACTTAAACAAATAAAACAGAGAGGGTGGGTGCTTCCCACTTTCTTCATTTCTAGAAAACGAATAGAAGGGATTTATGAAACACCTATTATCTTACTTTAAACCCTACATCAAGGAATCGATTTTAGCACCCCTGTTCAAGTTGTTAGAAGCTGTTTTTGAGCTCTTGGTTCCCATGGTGATTGCTGGGATTGTTGACCAATCCTTGCCCCAAAGAAATCAAGGTCATCTATGGATGCAGATTGGCCTGCTCCTTATCTTTGCAGTAATTGGTGTTGTAGTGGCCTTAATAGCTCAGTTCTACTCAGCTAAGGCTGCGGTTGGATTTGCCAAAGGACTGACAGATGATCTCTATAGTCATATTCTTTCATTGCCTAAGGACAGCAGAGACCGTCTGACAACTTCGAGCTTGGTGACTCGCTTGACTTCGGACACCTATCAGATTCAGACTGGGATCAATCAATTCCTGCGTCTCTTTTTGCGAGCGCCTATTATCGTTTTTGGAGCCATTTTTATGGCTTATCGAATCTCATCTGAGCTGACTTTCTGGTTCTTGGTCATGGTTGTCATTTTGACAATTGTCATTGTAGGGCTCTCTAGACTGGTCAATCCTCTCTACAGCAGTCTAAGAAAGAAAACGGACCAACTGGTTCAGGAAACGCGCCAGCAATTGCAAGGGATGCGAGTTATTCGTGCTTTTGGACAAGAAAAACGAGAGTTACAAATTTTTCAAACCCTTAACCAAATTTATGCAAGATTGCAAGAAAAAACAGGTTTCTGGTCTAGTTTATTAACCCCTCTGACCTATCTGATTGTAAATGGAACTCTCCTAGTCATTATCTGGCAGGGTTATATTTCTATTCAAGGAGGTTTACTCAGTCAAGGTGCTCTCATTGCCCTTATTAATTATCTCTTGCAAATTTTGGTGGAATTGGTCAAGCTAGCCATGCTGATAAATTCCCTCAACCAGTCCTATATCTCAGCCAAGCGAATTGAGGAAGTCTTTGCTGAGGCTCCAGAAGACATCCATTCAGAATTAGAGAAAAAGCAAGTTACCAGCAATCAGGTTTTACAAGTTCAAGAACTGACCTTTACCTATCCTGATGCGGCCCATCCTTCTCTGAGAGATATTTCTTTTGATATGAAGCAAGGGCAAATCCTTGGTATCATTGGGGGAACTGGTTCTGGTAAGTCAAGCTTGGTGCAAGTCATCCTTGGACTTTATCCAGCAGACAAGGGGAGCATTGACCTTTATCGAGATGGAGCTAGTCCTCTTAATTTGGAGCAGTGGCGGTCTTGGATTGCCTATGTGCCCCAAAAGGTCGAACTCTTTAAAGGAACCATTCGTTCCAATTTGCTTCTAGGTTTACATCAAGAACTATGTGACCAAGAACTTTGGCAGGCCTTGGAGATTGCGCAAGCTAAGGATTTTGTCAGTGAAAAGGAAGGACTCTTGGATGCCCTAGTTGAAGCAGGAGGAAGAAATTTCTCAGGTGGACAAAAACAAAGGCTGTCTATTGCTCGCGCAGTCTTGCGCCAAGCTCCATTTCTCATCCTAGATGATGCGACTTCGGCCCTCGACACCATTACCGAGTCTAGGCTCTTGAAAGCTATCCGAGAAAATTTGCCAGACACGAGCTTAATCTTGGTTTCTCAACGAACTTCGACACTCCAGATGGCTGACCAGATTCTCCTCTTGGAAAAAGGTGAGCTCCTAGCTATCGGCAAGCACGAGGATTTGATGAAGACTAGTCAAGTCTATCGTGAAATCAATGCATCCCAACATGGAAAGGAGGACTAATATGAGACGACAAACTGCAAACCAGACGCTTAAACGTTTGGCAAAAGATTTAGCAAGCCATCCCTTCCTCCTTTTCCTAGCCTTTCTAGGAACCATTGCCCAAGTTGGCTTATCGATTTACCTACCTATCTTGATTGGGCAGGTCATCGACCAAGTCCTAGTGGCTGGCTCTTCACCAGTTTTTTGGCAGATTTTCATCCAGATGATTTTGGTGGTCATAGGAAATACACTGGTACAATGGGCCAATCCTCTTCTTTATAATCGCCTAATCTTCTCTTATACTAAAGATTTGCGAGAGCGAATCATCCATAAGCTTCATCGGTTACCGATTGCTTTTGTGGATCGGCAAGGCAGTGGAGAGATGGTCAGTCGTGTGACCACAGACATAGAACAGTTGGCAGCTGGTTTGACCATGATTTTTAACCAATTTTTCATTGGTGTTTTGATGATTTTGGTTAGTATTCTAGCCATGCTCCAAATTCATCTCCTCATGACTCTCTTGGTCTTGCTGTTGACCCCACTATCTATAGTGATTTCACGCTTTATTGCCAAGAAATCTTATCATCTCTTCCAGAAGCAAACAGAGACCAGAGGGCTTCAAACTCAGTTGATTGAAGAATCGCTTAGCCAGCAGACCATTATCCAGTCTTTTAATGCTCAGGAAGAGTTTATCAAAAGACTGCGTGAGGCTAATGGCAACTACGCAGGCTATTCTCAGTCAGCCATCTTTTATTCATCAACGGTTAATCCTTCGACTCGCTTTGTCAATGCGCTCATTTATGCCCTTCTAGCTGGAGTGGGAGCTTATCGTATCATGATAGGCTCTACCTTGACCATTGGACGCTTAGTGACTTTTTTGAACTATGTCCAACAGTACACCAAGCCCTTTAACGATATTTCTTCAGTTCTAGCCGAGTTGCAAAGTGCTTTAGCTTGTGCAGAGCGTGTTTATGGAGTCTTAGATAGTCCTGAGGTGGCTGAAACAGGTAAGGAAGTCTTGACCAGTGACCAAGTTAAGGGAGCCATTTCCTTTAAACAGGTCTCTTTTGGCTACAATCCTGAAAAGATTTTGATTAAGGACTTATCTATCGCTATTCCAGCTGATAGCAAGGTAGCTATTGTTGGTCCGACAGGTGCTGGAAAATCAACCCTTATCAATCTCCTCATGCGGTTTTATCCCATTAACTCGGGAGATATCTTGTTGGATGGGAAATCCATTTATGACTATAGTCGTGCCTCTTTACGTCAGCAGTTTGGCATGGTGCTCCAAGAAACCTGGCTCAAGCAAGGGACTATTCATGACAATATTGCCTTTGGAAATCCTGATGCAAGTCGGGAGCAGGTGATTGCTGCTGCTAAAGCAGCCAATGCAGACTTTTTCATCCAACAGTTGCCGCAGGGTTACGATACCAAGTTGGAAAATGCTGGAGAATCTCTCTCTGTCGGTCAAGCCCAGCTCTTGACTATCGCGCGAGTCTTTCTGGCTATTCCAAAGATTCTCATCTTAGACGAGGCGACTTCCTCAATCGATACACGGACAGAAGTGCTGGTTCAGGATGCCTTTGCTAAGCTCATGAAGGGACGTACAAGTTTTATCATCGCCCACCGCTTGTCAACTATTCAGGATGCAGATTTAATTCTAGTCTTGGTGGATGGTGACATCGTTGAGTATGGCAATCATCAAGAACTCATGGCTCGAAAGGGCAAGTATTACCAAATGCAGCAAGCTGCGGCTTTTAGTTCTGAATAATCCTTTCTCTTTTGAAATTTTATGGACGAAAAAAGTTGCCTTCGGGTGACTTTTTTGTTACAATAGCTAGAAAAATTGTTCACTGTAAATTATCTTTTAGAAAAGGAGCCTAGAATGAAAGTCTATCAGCATGTAAATATCGTGACTTGTGACCAAGATTTCCATGTCTATCTGGATGGAATCTTAGCTGTTAAGGATTCTCAAATCGTCTATGTTGGTCAAGAGAAGTCAGAGATTTTAGAGCAAGCTGAGCAGATTGTAGACTATCAGGGAGCCTGGATTATGCCTGGTTTGGTTAATTGTCACACCCATTCTGCTATGACAGGTTTGAGAGGGATTCGAGATGATAGCAATCTCCATGAATGGCTCAATGACTATATCTGGCCAGCAGAAGCTGAGTTTACACCGGACATGACTACCAAGGCAGTTAAAGAAGCTCTGACAGAGATGCTCCAGTCAGGTACAACAACCTTTAACGATATGTATAATCCCAATGGTGTGGATATTGAGCGGATTTATCAGACAGTGAAAGATTCCAAGATGCGTTGTTATTTCTCACCGACCCTCTTTTCTTCAGGGGCAGAAACAACTGCTGAGACCATTGCAAGAACTCGAGCAATTATTGAGGAAATTTTAGGATATGAAAATCCAAATTTCAAGGTTATGGTAGCACCACATTCTCCTTACAGCTGTAGTAGAGACTTGCTGGAAGAAAGTTTAGATATGGCAAAAGAGTTGAATATTCCTCTCCATATCCATGTGGCGGAGACCAAGGAAGAATCGGGAATTATCCTGAAACGATACGGCAAACGTCCCCTCGCTTTTCTAGAAGAACTGGGTTACTTAGATCATCCATCTGTCTTTGCTCACGGGGTCGAATTAAACGAGAGAGAAATTGAACGTTTGGCAACTTCTCAAGTGGCTATCGCTCACAATCCTATCAGTAATCTCAAACTGGCCTCAGGAATCGCTCCAATTATCCAGCTCCAAAAAGCGGGAGTGGCAGTAGGAATTGCGACAGATTCAGTTGCTTCCAACAACAATCTAGATATGTTTGAGGAAGAACGGACTGCAGCTCTCCTTCAGAAAATGAAGAGTGGAGATGCTAGCCAATTTCCAATCGAAACAGCTCTCAAGGCACTGACAATCGAAGGGGCTAAGGTCCTAGGAATGGAAAATCAGATAGGAAGTCTGGAAGTAGGTAAACAGGCAGATTTTCTCGTTATTCAACCACAAGGGAAAATTCATCTCCAACCCCAAGAAAATATGCTTTCTCACCTTGTCTATGCAGTCAAAGCCAGTGATGTTGATGATGTCTATATTGCCGGAGAACAAGTTGTTAAGCAAGGTCAAGTACTGACAGTAGAACTTTAAAAGAAAAATCACGAAAAAATTTTAAAAAAAGTTTGCAAAAATCTTGCATTCTTTTTTTGACTATGCTATACTTATATACGGTTTGAAAAAACTGCCTAAGACAGTAGGGGAGCTCGACTCATAAATATCCTACCGAGGACAAAACGTATCATGTAAAAAGAAGCGTATTGTACTTTCGTGTCTAGGTTTGGGCGCGTTTTTCTTTTGGAAAAATTCCCCAAGCAAAATAATAACGGAGGTGAACACACTAATGAGTGAAGCAATTATTGCTAAAAAAGCGGAACTAGTTGACGTAGTAGCTGAAAAAATGAAAGCTGCTGCATCTATCGTCGTTGTAGACGCTCGTGGTTTGACAGTTGAGCAAGATACAGTTCTTCGTCGTGAGCTTCGTGGAAACGAAGTTGAGTATAAAGTCATTAAAAACTCAATCTTGCGTCGTGCAGCTGAAAAAGCTGGTCTTGAAGAACTTGCATCAGTATTTGTTGGACCATCTGCAGTAGCATTTTCTAACGAAGATGTTATCGCACCAGCGAAAATCTTGAACGACTTTTCTAAAAACGCTGAAGCACTTGAAATCAAAGGTGGTGCAATCGAAGGCGCTGTCGCATCTAAAGAAGAGATTCTTGCACTTGCAACTCTTCCAAACCGCGAAGGACTTCTTTCTATGCTCCTTTCTGTACTTCAAGCGCCAGTGCGCAACGTTGCTCTTGCAGTCAAAGCGGTTGCAGAAAGCAAAGAAGACGCAGCTTAATCTTAAGCTACGCAGCGTAGCCTAGCTACGAAAAAACTATTATAAAATTTAAAACTTATTTGGAGGAAATAACAATGGCATTGAACATTGAAAACATTATTGCTGAAATTAAAGAAGCTTCAATCCTTGAATTGAACGACCTTGTAAAAGCTATCGAAGAAGAATTTGGTGTAACTGCAGCTGCTCCTGTAGCTGTTGCTGCAGCTGGTGCTGCTGACGCTGGTGCTGCTAAAGATTCATTCGACGTTGAATTGACATCTGCAGGCGACAAAAAAGTTGGCGTTATCAAAGTTGTACGTGAAATCACAGGTCTTGGACTTAAAGAAGCTAAAGAACTTGTTGACGGTGCACCAGCACTTGTTAAAGAAGGCGTTGCAACTGCAGAAGCTGAAGAAATCAAAGCTAAATTGGAAGAAGCTGGAGCTTCAGTTACTCTTAAATAATAGAGTAACTACATTAGTAGCTTAAAAACATGATTAAACCGCTATTCTTAGGAGTAGCGGTTTTTCTTTTTGTCTAGCAGGGGGCAAAAAAGGGGAAGTTATCTTGAAAAGTGAGAAGAGTTAGATTGAAAGAATCATATTGGAAAATTGAAATGATGGATATTTGTATCATGTCATAAATCGTTATCAAACGATAATATTGATTTTCTTACAAATTAAGAGTATAATTTATAAAAATGAGTGTTCACTCAATTTTTGTGAAATTAAGGAGTAAAGAAAATGGTTGTTGAAGCAATAGAGTACAGTCGTTTCGGTAACGAAGAGGTCTTGGATTTGCTGAAGATCGACTCTACAGCCTTGGATGTAAATCAGGTGAGAGTAGAAGTTCATGCTGTTGGTTTAAATCCTATTGATTATAAAACTTTTGAGGGAGCGAAACCCCTTCGATTTCTATCTTTTATAACGAAATTAAGGAAACCAAGTCGTTGGTTTGAATCTAAATCATCTTTATTTCCAAGAGGTGTGGGGAGAGATTTTTCTGGAGTTATTACAGAAGTTGGAAATGAAGTAACTAGGTTTTCAGTAGGAGATAAGGTGTTTGGAACAATGATTAGCGATCCTGGTTTGGGAACTAATAGGGGAGCTTTAGCAACAGAAATTTGTGTCAATGAATCAGAAATTGTATTGAAACCAGAGATGATCGACATGACTCACGCAGCTACTATGGGAGTAGCTGCTCTAACTGTGGGTGGAGCTTTTAGAAGAATCGGTTTAAATTCAAGAGATACTGTTGTTATTTCAGCTGCAGCAGGAGGTATTGGAAGTATTGCAGTACAGTATGCAGTTGCTAAGGGGGCGACAGTGATTGGAATAGCAAGCAAGAAAAATGCAGAGTATCTGAAGTCTTTAGGTGCCATACCAGTAAGTTACGAAGAGAATATCAAGAAGGCTCTTCTATCAGCTAGTCCAACGCCTATTACAAAATTTTTGGATTGTTATGGATCTGATTATGTTAGATTGGCTTTTAGTTTAGGCTTGAAGGGGACAGCTATTGGGACATTAGTACCTTCGCCCTATGTTATGATAAAAGGTGCTCAGTTTACTGGTCCGAGACATTCCACATATAATGATTTTAGCACTTTAGCTGAAATGGTCTCAGACGGGAAGGTTCAGCTGAAAATTGATCAAGTGTATGACTTTTCTCTAAAGTCAGTTAGAGAAGCCTATCGTAGTCTGAAAATGGGACACAGTCGAGGCAAAAAAGTCGTAAAAGTAAGAGAGTAGAAGAGAGGTGCTAGCGATGGAAAGTTTAGAACAAAAGTATGCTCAGACGTTAGAAGTTAGCAACTTGAGCTTGAAACAACGTCGAGTATTATTATCAAGCTTAAAATTATTCTCAGAAATTGGATTTGAGAATACAACGTCCAGCCTTATTGCTGAACGCGCTGGAGTGTCAGAAGGAACGGTTTTTAGTTACTTTAAAACAAAGGAAGGTATCTTAGAAGCCATTTTATCTACTTTTCTAGAACAGGTTATTCCAGAAGTAATTGCGGATTTCTCAGAAAAAAAATTCACAGTAGATCAAGAAACTTTTCCCTTCTTTTTAAAAAGTATTGTTCGAGATAGGCTCTTTTTCATTCAGGAGAATCAAATGCATGTTAAAATTCTCTTGGGGCGTTCTTTTATTGATAAAAATCTTTCTATCCAGTTAGGAAATATTATTGTTCAATCTATAATAGAACCAATTAGCCCAGTTCTGAATCAGTTTAAAGAAAATGGTGTTATCCGAGATTGGTCAAATGAAAGAATTGTTCGCTATATTTTAGCCATGAGTCTTTCTTATACTTTTCCAATGATGTTGAATGATAATGAGGACCTAGACATAGATGAAGCAGTAAATGAAATAGTTGAATGCCTGTCTTTTGCCTTAGTAGAAGTAAAATAAATCTTGATTTTAAGCTTACTATTTTAAATGGTGAGCTTTTTTGAAGTCAACATAAAAATCCCCAATCAGAGTGATTGAGGATTGAGTATTAAACAATACCTTGGGCAATCATAGCGTTTGCTACATTAGTATACTGCCATCTATTCATCTGATAAGAGGGATTTTATCATCCAGATATTCATAGCTGGGTGGCCGGCGGCGTTAGAAAGTGGTTGTTGCAATGCTGTAAAACCATAGTGTTGATAGATGGCCACAGCCGTAGCCAGTTCAGTAGAGGTCTCTAGATAAAGCTGTTCATAACCAGCTAAGTGGGCTTCCTGAAATATCCGCTTTATCAACCTGCTGGAATAACCTTTGCCACGGCTATTTTTAGTGACATACAGTTTTTGTAATTCAGCAATCTTATCGGACACAGGTGCAAAGCCACCGCAGCCAACCAGCTGACCTTCATCTTCCAGAACAAAGTAAGCCGCTCTCTCTTGCTGTTGATAATAGTCGGCCAAATGATCTAGATGAGAATCAAAGTAGACAGTTCCTGGTTTGTCAAGCCCGAATTCTTCTAGGCTAGCTCGAATGAGCTGCGCTACAGCTAAATTGTCTCTTACTTCCATCGGCCGTAAGTTCATCATTTGTCCTCCGATAGGATGTATCGACTAATTAAACAATACCTTGTGCGATCATAGCATTTGCTACATTTTCAAAGGCAGCAATGTTTGCTCCTGCAAGGTAGTCTTTATCAAGACCATATGTTTCGGAAGTCGTTTTAGCTGTGTTGAAGATGTTTGTCATGATGTCTTTGAGACGTCCATCAACTTCTTCACGAGTCCATGAGAGGCGAAGGCTATTTTGGCTCATTTCAAGGGCTGAAACGGCTACACCACCAGCGTTGGCAGCTTTTGCAGGTCCGTAGAAGATACCATTTTCTTTGTAAACTTTGATGGCATCAAGGTCGCTTGGCATGTTAGCACCTTCAGATACACAGATAACTCCTTGAGCAACCAAACGTTTAGCTGCTTCACCGTTGATTTCGTTTTGAGTAGCACATGGAAGAGCAATGTCATAGTTTCCAGCGTAAGTCCATACAGAACCTTCATGATAAGTAGCAGTTGCTTTTTCAGCAGCATACTCAGTCAAGCGAGCACGACGTTTTTCTTTAACATCTACTAAAAGATCGAAGTCGATACCGTTTTCATCGATGACATAACCATTTGAGTCAGAAACAGAGATAACAGTTGCACCGAGTTCAGTCGCTTTTTGAAGAGCGTATTGAGCAACGTTACCTGAACCTGAAATAACAACTTTCTTACCAGCAAAGCTGTTACCGTTGGCTTTAAGCATTTCTTCAGTGTAGTAAACCAAACCATAACCAGTTGCTTCTGGACGAATCAAGCTACCACCAAATCCAAGAGGTTTACCAGTCAAGACACCAGCATCAAATTGGTTAAGGCGTTTATATTGACCATAAAGGTAACCAATTTCACGTCCACCAACACCGATATCACCAGCAGGCACGTCAAGTGATGGTCCGATGTATTTTTGTAATTCAGTCATAAAGCTTTGGCAGAAGCGCATCACTTCAGCATCTGTTTTACCTTTAGGATCGAAGTCTGATCCACCTTTACCTCCACCGATTGGAAGTCCAGTCAAGACGTTTTTGAAGATTTGTTCAAATCCGAGGAATTTCAAAATCCCTTGGTTTACAGTTGGGTGGAAACGAAGTCCGCCTTTGTATGGTCCAACAGCTGAGTTGAATTGAACACGGTAACCACGGTTTACTTGAATGTTTCCATCACGGTCAACCCAAGGAACACGGAAAGAAATCACGCGCTCTGGCTCAGTGATACGTGCCAAGATATTTTCTTCGATATACTCAGGGTGTTTTTCAAATACAGGTTCCAAAGTGTTGAAAAATTCTTCAACAGCTTGGAGGAATTCAGCCTCGTGCCCGTTACGAGCTTTTACAGTTTCAAATACGCTTTGGATATATTCTTTAGCAGATGTCATATCGTTCTCCTTAAATTCTAATTTAATTATGTGTGTCATTATAGCAGAATTTTTTTTAACTGTAAAGAGAAAAACAAAAATTTTCTAAAAATTCTATCAATTTAGTTTTAGGACTTTTTGAAAATCTATAAAAATACGAACGTTTTTCTTTGAAATATCTTTCTAAAAGAGAAATTGTGAAAATATGGTATAATATTAGCAATAAAAGGAATCTGGAGGATCAGAATCATGGTATCAACGAAAACACAAATTGCTGGTTTTGAGTTTGACAACTGCTTGATGAATGCAGCAGGTGTGGCTTGTATGACGATAGAGGAACTAGAGGGGGTTAAAAACTCAGCGGCGGGAACCTTCGTCACAAAGACAGCGACCTTGGACTTCCGTCAGGGAAATCCTGAGCCACGCTATCAAGATGTTCCCCTTGGATCTATCAACTCTATGGGCTTGCCGAATAATGGTTTAAACTACTATCTGGACTACCTTTTGGATTTGCAGGAAAAAGAGCCAAACCGAACTTTCTTCCTTTCTCTAGTTGGAATGTCTCCAGAGGAAACTCATACTATTTTGAAAAAAGTCCAAGAGAGTGACTTCCGTGGTCTGACTGAGCTAAATCTTTCCTGCCCAAATGTTCCAGGAAAACCTCAGATTGCCTATGATTTTGAGACAACAGACCGAATTTTGTCAGAAGTATTTGCCTACTTTACCAAACCTCTTGGAATTAAATTGCCACCATATTTTGATATTGTTCACTTTGATCAAGCGGCAGTTATTTTCAACAAATATCCGCTCAAGTTTATCAACTGCGTTAACTCAATCGGAAACGGTCTTTATATAGAAGATGAGTCGGTCGTGATTCGTCCTAAGAATGGTTTTGGTGGGATTGGTGGAGAGTATATCAAACCGACTGCTTTAGCCAATGTTCATGCCTTCTACCAACGCTTAAATCCTCAAATCCAAATCATTGGAACAGGTGGCGTTCTGACTGGTCGTGATGCCTTTGAACATATCCTCTGTGGAGCGAGTATGGTGCAGGTAGGTACTACTCTTCACAAAGAAGGTGTCGGTGCTTTCGAACGTATTACCAATGAACTGAAAGAAATCATGGCGGAAAAAGGGTACGAAAGCATAGAAGATTTCCGTGGGAAATTGCGCTATATCGATTAAATGAACCAAAAAATCAGAAGAAAGGAGAGAAGATGCTAGCCATTGAAGAAAGTCAGAAGTTGACTTTATCAAATTTACCTAACCTGAGCCTTTTTACAGGGACAGATCAGGGCCAGTTTGAAGTGATGAAGAGTCAGGTATTGAAACAGATTGGTTATGATTCTGCAGATCTCAACTTTGCCTACTTTGATATGAAAGAAGTGGTCTATAAGGATGTGGAACTGGAGTTGGTCAGCCTTCCTTTCTTTGCGGATGAGAAAATCGTGATATTAGACCATTTTGTTGATATCACAACAGCCAAAAAACGCTTTTTAACAGATGATGAGCTCAAGTCGTTTGAAGAATACCTTGATAACCCTTCGCCAACAACCAAGTTGTTGATCTTTGCAGAAGGAAAACTGGATAGCAAAAGACGGTTGGTTAAATTACTTAAGCGTGATGCCAAGATTTTTGACGCAGTAGAAGCCAAAGAACAGGAACTGCGCCAGTATTTCCAAAAGTGGAGCCAGAAACAAGGTCTGCAGTTTGTGGGGCAATCCTTTGAAAATCTCCTCGTCAAGTCGGGTTTCCAATTTAGCGAAATCCAGAAAAATCTGCTCTTTTTACAGTCCTATAAGGCGGATTCTGTTATCGAGGAAGAGGATATTGTCAATGCTATTCCCAAGACCTTGCAGGACAATATTTTTGATTTAACTCAGTTTATTCTGACTAAAAAGATGGACCAGGCGCGCGACTTGGTTAGAGACTTGACCTTGCAAGGGGAAGACGAAATTAAACTGATTGCAGTCATGCTAGGACAATTTCGGACTTTTACTCAGGTGAAGATTTTGGCGGAGTCTGGGCAAACAGAAGCGCAGATTGCAAGTAGTTTAGGTAGTTATCTGGGACGGACTCCCAATCCCTATCAAATCAAGTTTGCGCTGAGAGATTCGCGAGGACTTTCTTTGAGCTTTCTGAAGCAAGCTATTTCTTATTTGATTGAGACAGATTATCAGATTAAGACAGGTCTTTATGAAAAAGGTTTCCTTTTTGAAAAGGCACTCTTACAGATTGCTAGTCAGGTAAATTGATACTTTTTTGAAACTACAACTCGCGTTAGGATTATCTTGTCGCGGGTTTCTTGATGATTTCCTTATCTATAAGCAAAAAACTTGAAAAAACTGAATGTTTGCGTTATCATTTTCATATAGAAAGAAAAAGAGGTATTACAGATGGCTATTATCTTACCAGATCTTCCATATGCATACGACGCTTTGGAACCATACATCGATGCGGAAACAATGCACTTGCACCATGACAAACACCATCAAACTTATGTCAACAATGCTAATGCAGCTCTTGAAAAACACCCTGAAATCGGTGAAGACCTTGAAGCCTTGCTTGCTGATGTAGAATCTATCCCAGCTGATATCCGTCAAGCACTTATCAACAATGGTGGTGGACACTTGAACCACGCTCTTTTCTGGGAATTGATGACTCCTGAAAAAACAGCTCCATCAGCAGAACTTGCAGCGGCAATCGATGCAACATTTGGTTCATTTGAAGAATTCCAAGCAGCCTTCACTGCAGCAGCAACAACTCGATTCGGTTCTGGATGGGCATGGCTGGTTGTTAACAAAGAAGGTAAACTTGAAGTGACTTCAACAGCAAACCAAGACACACCAATCTCAGAAGGCAAAAAACCAATCTTGGGCTTGGATGTTTGGGAACATGCTTACTATGTGAAATACCGCAACGTGCGTCCTGACTACATCAAAGCTTTCTTCTCAGTGATCAACTGGAACAAAGTAGATGAATTGTACGCAGCTGCTAAATAATGGTATATGGAGGGAAGAATTGTTCTTCTCTTTTTTAGGTTATATGATTCGAGTCTGACAAAATCGTCAGACTTTTTTCATTTTTATGAGAAACGTGCTAAGTGCTAGAAATTATGGTAGAATAAAGTATTAAGTAATCGTGGAAAAAGGATATCTATGCGAAAAGAAATTGCACCTGAATTATACAACTATAACAAGTTTCCTGGTCCTGAGTTTCATTTACATGGGGACAAGGTTGAAACTGAAGGGATAGCTTTTTCCTTGGTTGAAAATATCAAGGATGCCTTTGATGTGACGACTTTTAATCAGCGTTTTTCAGAAGTCTTAACCAAGTTTGATTATATCGTTGGGGACTGGAGTAATGAACAACTTCGCCTACGAGGTTTTTACAAGGATGACCGAACAGAGGAAAATATTGAAAAAATCAGTCGTTTACAAGACTATCTTTTAGAGTATTGTAGTTATGGTTGTGCCTATTTTGTCCTAGAAAATGAAGCCCCTAAACGAGCATCATTTGACAAGAAAATGCGTAAGAAGGAAGAAGAGACGCCTTCTAGAAAAGGGAAGAAACAGGCTCAAACCAAACGAAAACCGAATGCAGATAAGAAAAATAGACGTCGTCAGAAAGACCAGCATTCTCAGAAAGAGGACAAGGGACAACGTCATTTTGTCATTCGTCAGAAGTGAGTAGAGAATAAGGAGAAGAAATGAAACCGTCAATTTATAGTTTAACACGTCAAACCATGCAGGAATGGGTATTGGAGCAGGGAGAAAAGAAATTCCGTGCAGATCAAATCTGGGAATGGCTCTACCGTAAACGTGTGCAGTCATTTGAAGAAATGACCAACCTTTCCAAGGATTTGATTGCTAAGCTCAATGACCAGTTTGTGGTTAATCCATTGAAACAGCGTATCGTTCAAGAGTCTGCTGATGGTACTGTAAAATATCTCTTTGAATTGCCTGATGGTATGTTGATCGAGACTGTACTCATGCGTCAACACTATGGTTTGTCAGTCTGTGTAACCACTCAGGTCGGCTGTAATATCGGTTGTACCTTCTGTGCCTCTGGTTTGATTAAGAAACAACGTGACCTCAATAATGGGGAAATCGTAGCGCAGATCATGCTGGTTCAGAAATACTTTGATGAGCGTGGTCAGGACGAACGCGTCAGCCATATCGTTGTTATGGGAATCGGTGAGCCATTTGATAACTACAACAATGTCTTGAATTTCGTTCGTACTATCAATGATGATAAAGGAATGGCCATCGGTGCTCGTCACATCACGGTTTCAACCTCAGGTTTGGCCCATAAAATTCGTGATTTTGCTAATGAAGGTGTTCAGGTCAATCTTGCCGTTTCCCTTCATGCACCTAACAATGAATTGCGTTCAAGCATCATGAAGATTAACCGTGCCTTTCCGATTGAAAAACTCTTTGCAGCCATTGAGTATTACATCGAAACAACAAATCGTCGTGTGACCTTTGAATATATCATGCTCAATGAAGTTAACGATGGTGTTGAACAAGCCTTGGAATTGGCTGAATTGCTCAAGAATATCAAGAAATTGTCTTATGTAAACTTGATTCCTTATAACCCAGTTAGTGAGCATGACCAATATAGCCGTAGTCCTAAAGAGCGCGTCATGGCCTTCTATGATACGCTTAAGAAAAAAGGGGTTAACTGTGTTGTTCGTCAAGAGCATGGAACTGATATTGATGCAGCTTGTGGACAATTGCGTTCTAATACAATGAAACGTGACCGCCAGAAAGCAGTCGCAGCAGTCAATCCGTAATGATGAAGAAAACTCATAATCATATTTTGGTCTTGGGAGTTATTTTCTATAGCATTTGTATCGTCTACTTTTGTTTTACTCCTCAAGAACATTCTCCCGTGGGAGTGGAAACTCCAGGTATTCAGCATCTTGGACGCCTGGTTTTTCTTTTGACTCCTTTCAATTCTTTCTGGAAACTGGGCGAAGTGAGTGATATGGGACAATTAAGCTGGATTTTTTTACAAAATATCCTCAATGTCTTCTTGCTTTTTCCTCTGATCTTTCAACTTATTTATCTCTTTCCAAATTTACGGAAAACAAAAAGAGTTTTTCTTTTCAGTTTTCTTGTGAGTCTTGGAATCGAGTGTACGCAGTTAGTCTTGGACTTTTTCTTTGATTTTAATCGCGTTTTTGAGATTGATGATTTGTGGACCAATACCTTGGGTGGCTATTTAGCTTGGCTACTTTATAAACAATTACATAAAAACAAGATAAGGAATTAAAATGAGTATTTTAGAAGTTAAAAATCTGAGTCACGGTTTTGGTGACCGTGCAATTTTTGAAGATGTGTCCTTCCGTCTCCTCAAGGGAGAACATATCGGTCTAGTCGGTGCCAATGGTGAAGGGAAATCAACCTTTATGAGTATTGTGACTGGTAAGATGTTGCCAGATGAAGGAAAGGTAGAGTGGTCTAAATATGTGACTGCTGGCTATCTGGACCAACACTCAGTCCTTGCTGAAGGCCAATCTGTTCGTGATGTTCTCCGTACAGCCTTTGATGAGCTATTCAAAGCTGAAGCCCGTATCAATGACCTCTATATGGAAATGGCTGAAGACGGAGCGGATGTTGATGCTCTCATGGAAGAAGTTGGCGAACTCCAAGACCGTCTGGAGAGTCGTGATTTCTATACCTTAGATGCTAAGATTGATGAAGTGGCGCGTGCCCTTGGTGTCATGGACTTTGGCATGGATACGGATGTAACTTCTTTGTCAGGTGGGCAAAGAACCAAGGTTCTTTTGGCCAAACTCCTCCTTGAAAAGCCCGATATCTTGCTTTTAGATGAGCCGACTAACTACTTGGATGCTGAGCATATTGACTGGCTCAAGCGCTATCTCCAAAACTATGAAAATGCCTTTGTCCTCATTTCACACGATATTCCATTTCTCAATGATGTGATTAATATCGTCTATCATGTGGAAAATCAACAGCTGACGCGTTACTCTGGTGACTACTACCAGTTCCAAGAAGTCTATGCCATGAAGAAATCTCAGTTGGAGGCAGCTTATGAACGTCAGAAGAAAGAGATTGCAGATCTCAAGGACTTTGTCGCTCGTAATAAAGCGCGTGTTGCAACCAGAAATATGGCCATGTCTCGTCAGAAGAAACTCGACAAGATGGATATTATCGAACTCCAAAGTGAGAAACCAAAACCATCCTTTGATTTCAAATCAGCTCGTACGCCAGGGCGCTTTATCTTCCAAACCAAGGACTTGCAGATTGGTTATGACCGTCCTCTTACTAAGCCTTTGAATCTTACCTTTGAACGCAATCAAAAGGTTGCCATTATCGGAGCAAATGGTATTGGGAAAACAACTCTCTTGAAGTCTCTCTTGGGTATTATTCCGCCAATTGCTGGGGAAGTTGAACGCGGTGACTACCTAGAACTTGGTTATTTTGAGCAGGAAGTAGAAGGTGGTAATCGCCAAACCCCACTAGAGGCTGTCTGGAATGCCTTTCCTGCACTTAACCAAGCAGAAGTTCGTGCAGCCCTTGCTCGTTGTGGTTTGACAACCAAGCATATTGAAAGTCAAATTCAGGTCTTGTCAGGTGGGGAACAAGCCAAGGTTCGTTTCTGTCTCTTGATGAATCGAGAAAACAACGTTTTAGTGCTGGACGAGCCTACAAACCACTTGGATGTGGATGCTAAGGACGAACTCAAACGTGCTCTCAAAGAATACAAGGGATCGATTCTTATGGTTTGTCACGAACCAGACTTTTATGAAGGCTGGATGGACCAAATTTGGGATTTTAACAAGCTAACTTAAAAATGAGGATAAAAGAAATACAGTACCGAATGTGGGTACTGTATTTTTTAGATTTTTAAGATTTAATATCGTAGTCTTTCACTACTTCGATACTATCGATAGTAATAGCAGTAGTTGGTTTGTCTTTCTCATCTTTTTCGGCTTTAGCAATCTTATCTACAACATCCATACCGTCAATCACTTGGCCAAAGACTGGGTGTTTGCCATCTAGACTAGGATTTCCACCTTCTTTATAGGCTTCGATGATTTTCTTTGGATACTTGCTTGTAGGGAGTTTAGCAGAGGTATCTGTAGAGTTTTGGTTGATGAAGAATTGGCTGCCATTGGTGTTTGGTTGGCCAGTATTTGCCATCGCAAGAGCCCCACGGATGTTATAGAGATAAGGAGTGATCTCGTTTTTGAATCCAGTTCCCTTGTCTTTTGTCTTATCCTTGTCATGCCAGATAGACTGACCACCTGTACCGTCCCCTTTTGGATCTCCAGTTTGAACCATGAAGCCATCGATGACACGGTGGAAGGTAATACCGTTATAGTAGCCTTCTTTGGCATGAGTGAGGAAGTTTTCAACCGCTAGAGGAGCGAGTTTAGGGAAGAGTTTGATACGGATATCGCCCTGACTTGTGTGGAGAATTACTTCGGCTTCATCTTCAGCAACTTCCTTAGAAAGTTGAGGGAAATTGGCATTCTCATTTGTTAAAGCATCGTTTAAATCCTTGGCAGATTGAGCAGCTGCTTTAGAGCTTTCTTCAGCAGCAAGACTTGAATCCACATAATCATCACCACGCAGGCTACGTTGGATGCTGCTACATCCAGCTAGGGCTACAGTGGATAGTAAAAGAAGGGTTGCTAGTTTTTTCATTCTGATCCTCTCAAAAATTCATTTCTACCATTGTACCCTAAAAGGAAGGGGATTTCAAATATTAGTGACAAGGTAGTTTTACAGTAAAGTAACTAAAATGTCTCTTGACTAGAGATTTTTCTTTGGATGATGGTCAATAATTTCCTGGTACTGTTCTAGTATCTGCTCCCCCTTTGGAATCATTTTGTAGCCACGAATCAAAAAGTGACTTGCTAATTCTTCTTCTGAAAAGTGGTCATGAAGGGCTTGGTCTAGATCTGCAGCCTTTATCTTAGATAGTCCTGTAATTCCCTTGCTTTTCAAAATATTCTTTTTCATTGTAGCATTCAGATGGTCAAGTGAATCAAAAGCAGTTTCAATGCCAGCATAACCTTTTTTAGTAAGCATTTCTAAATGTTTTGGGGCATCAATGCCATAAGTGTACTCGAAGTATTTAGGAAACCATGTTTCGGTGGTAAAAGTGCCAAACTGGATTCTCCATAGTAGAATGATATCTCCTGCTAGTAAATCATCTGTTAATAATTCCATATTTCGTTTGGGAACGGGCTTGGGATTTAGGAGCCAAGCATCCAAATCTCGTTCAGGAGAGATGAAGGGTTTGACTTGGTGGTCTTTATAAAATTTTTCTAAAATAGTATTCATGATATTCTCTTTCTGATGTTTCTTTTTTTAGATTTGTAGAGGACTTTCAAAAATATTCTTCGATGAATACTCCCTTAACTTTTTTAATTAATGATATATTAAGAACTATGGCAATTAACCAAAAAAATTTTTTGTCTTAAATAAAGAGAAAACGAAAGACGGGAAAGATTATTATTTTTGGTTCGAAATAAAAATTCTAGATAATTACTCAATAAGATTTTTTAAATATTTAAACTCTTCTCTTTATAACAACAGCAGACAAAAGCTCTAATTTTATGATATAATTTTATGGATAATATATTTGGAGTTTGGCCTAATACAAAGCCAATGGTTGCGATTTCAAATAATGAGCAATTTAGCAATCTGATTATTTGAAAGGCGTTAAAAGGGGAGTTAAATGATTACATCAGAAGAAATTAAAGCTCGTTTATGGAATGGTGCAAATGGATTACGTGGGTCCATGGCATTTATCTGCAGATACAAACTTTGACACAGCCTTCAATGCATGGCAGGAAAATAGACAAATGAATATTGTCAAAGAATTTGCGACAGAGTGGGGACTAGATAGTATACTACTTGCTAAATCACTGAAATCTTATGACTTGAAAAAGCCAGAAGAAATTCCATTCAGGGAAGATATCGTAAAAACACTTGATGCGACTAAGGCAACAAATCAATTTGCCGGAAGCAAACTTAAACTCAACATGGAATTGAATAAAGTTCTTCCTCAATGGATGCAGGAAATGAAATTGAGATTTAAGTAAAAATAAAAATATCAAGATGATATTAGATTTCTTTTTAAAATTACTTTTTCATTTAGTTTTGTTAAGTGTAGAAAAGATTGTTAGATAACTATTAAATTATTTGGAGTTATAACTTATAAATAATAGAACGGAGTGAATCGTGAGAATAAGTAAAGTTGAGTATGTTTTTGCAGATAAAAACTTTAAATTTGAGTTTAACAGTAATTCAGAAGAAGATAATAATACATATAGTTTGATACTAGGAAATAATGGGTCTGGAAAAAGTACTTTTTTTGAAGTATTATTAGGTAAATTTTCTGAGGAATATGACCAAAAGGAGCCCTCATCAGTTGAATTTGAAGAAGGTTCTTTAAAAAAGATAATTCTATCTACTTATTCGCCATTTGATAGAATTAGCAATAAGACTTTGAGGGAAAGTAGCAGGGTATTTTTTAAAATCAAATCTAAGAAAAATGAAAAGAAAGTAGAAGAAGGAACGGCTCAGAAGAATACGGAAGTTATTTATCCTATCCATACTCATGATAAAATAGTTTCATTAGCGTGTAGCTCGTATTATAAATGCATTATTAAAAATGATAGACACTTTGATAATGTAGAAAAAGCGGTGTCGAATTTACTTGAGTTAGATAGTTCTAATAAATTATTCCTTATTGAATCAATAAATCAAGCAAAGATTCGAAAACTTTTTTCAGATGCAATTTCATCATATAATAACGATGTTTATAGAAAAGTTCATGAAAGAATTTCTTATACCGAGCAGAGTGAACAGATATTATTAAAATCCTTTTGGGAATTAATGTATAAAAGGAATGAATTATTTGAGGAAATATATAGATTATTTGAAGTAGAAATAAGTACAGAAGAACATGAAAAATTAGTGATTAATTATCTAAACACGGAATTTATACCACGGTTTGCAGATGATAAAATAAAAACTGAAGATTATTATGAAAAAATGAGTAATAATTTTGAAAGATTTATTGCAAATGCAAATTATTTTGATAGTGGACATTTTTATTCATACGAAGATATCATAGAACGAATTTATTACTTGGCAGAAATAAGAAAAAAAATGTTTGAGACATTAGGCGAATTTAAAAAATTAGAGGATAAAGGAAAGTCGTATTTTATATACCATGATTTAAATAATTATTTTTTAAAATTTGAACAACCAGAATCGTTTAATATTTTTTTAGTTTTAGTTTATTTGAAAGAGCTATATAAAAATATAAAATCAAATCACGGTAAAGAAGTTAAATATGATGATTATTATAAAAAGTTACTTTCAGTAAATGACATAGAAAAATTTTATCAATCTAATTTTAAGGAAGATTACAAAACTCTAATGAATTTAGATTTTGATATTCTTGAAAAAACTAATAATTTTTTAATTGATGACTTAGTAATTTTAAAAAGTAATAGATATACTTCAATATCTCAACTAAGTTCAGGTGAGTTCTCAATATTTCTTCGTATTATGGAGATAAGTTTGTATATTGAGAATGATTCACTTATTTTAATTGATGAACCAGAAATTCATTTAAATCCTAAATGGATAAATCAATATTATTACATACTTAGAAAATGTTTCTCAAATTTAAATTGCCACTTTATAATCGCAAGTCAGTCTCCACTTATTGTAGGTATGTTTTCCAAGGATCAAATTTTTTATTTAGATGCAAATAATAAGGGAAATAGTGTTAGACGTGTAAAGGAAGAAACATTTGCTGGTAGTATTGATAGTATTTTAAAATATATTTTTGATGTTGACTATTCAGATAATCAATTTATCCAACAAGAAGTAAGGAATATAGAAAGACTTTCAAAAACTAATTTATTGGAAGCAATAGATAAAATTGACAAGATAGCTTATGGGACAATTCAGAATAAACTCTTAGATCACATATTAACAGAAGAAAACATTTCTCGTTACGAAGAGATAATAGAAAAAGGAGGTGAATATGAGTAGAAAATATAAATTAACAGCATTTACAGCAGACATTAGTAGACTGCTTGAAGAGAGTAATAATGGAAAAGATAAATCTGTAATTCTAAATACTGATTGTGATAATTTAAAATTTGTATATGATGAAGTCCCTACGATAAGAAAAATAATTGATTATTT
Organism: Streptococcus mitis; assembly: GCA_032480835.1. Lineage (GTDB taxonomy): Bacteria > Bacillota > Bacilli > Lactobacillales > Streptococcaceae > Streptococcus > Streptococcus mitis_DK. The sequence continues at coordinate 28,169 of JAWETZ010000009.1, read as the reverse complement.
ATTAGATAGCAATATAAAAGCAGATATTATTACACAAGATAAATTCTTTAAATCTAATTATTTTAATTATTTTAGATTAGATAGGAATTGTACTATACCAGATAGTGTAAAAAACATAGCTACTTTTTATGAACAATTTAAAGAAGATTCTTATTTTAGTTATAAAGAAATATATACCTATGTATTTGGCGAAGGTAGTAAAAAATTAAAAAATAGCTATGACTTAGCATTTGGAAATATTAAAGAATATTTTTCTCGAGGAACGTATCATACTCATTGTTCTGTTTGTCAACAAAGAATAAATATTGGCAGTAGGGATTTAGATCATTTTTTAAACAAACAATACTTTCCTATTCTTTGTCTTAAGCATGAAAATTTAATTTCAATGTGCGCGATCTGTAATAGATATTTTAAAAAAACTAATTTACCTCAATTGCCGGTAGTCCATCCTTCCCAGGTTAAATTTCCTATTGAAAATATTCCTATTACGTTAAAGACACTAACTGAGTTAGAAATTATAGATACTAATCTACCTAATGAGTATAGAAATTATATTAATCTGATGGATTTGAAAGAACGATTAAAACATCCAGATATTAAAACAATGTTAGAAGATTTAATTGTGGCTGTTCAAAAACAAAGTAGGACAAAAGTGAAAAGAGATATGAAACTTAGTTCCGTATTAAAAATAGTTAATGATGTAATAAATGACTATCTTAATGACCCGATGATCGAAAAAGAATCGTTTCGTTATATTAGAAGGAAAATATTAGAATCCATGTACGACTCGAAATTCTCAAGAAGAATTGCAATTAAAATTCACAGCGAAATAAATAACTGAGTTTGTTTTAAATAATTAATTCAAAATCTATAAGATGTTATAAGCACAAAAATAATTCCGTAATATTAGAGATGTGAAACATAATGAGAATTAGATTTGTTTGTATAGCAAATTTATAACATTATTACTTCAAAAAATTTCTGTAATAATGGGAATATGTAGAAATGTCTATTCTAATGGCAAGTGTTAAACTTTCTGGAAAATACTTATTTTTCGGAAAGTCAATAAAATCTTTGAACTTGAACATAAAAACAATGGAAATTCCATTGTTTTTTGCTATAATGACACTATAATATGACCGGGAACTGGCAATGTCAGTTGCTTTAAAACGTTAATTGATACGATTATATCAATATTTCAAAGCTCTTTGCAAAGTGCTTTTCTAGGTTTACACTTAAAAGAATTGTAGAGTTATATAGGAACCTTCTAGATAAAGACTGAGTACTTTTAGAGTATAATATAGTTATGTAGAGTTAAAAAGAATTGAGGAAAGTAATATTGGCTAAATCTCACATATCAGAATTATTATCAACTAAGTATAGAAAGCGTCATCAATTAATGCTATATTTGTATGATATACTAGTTGATATTTTGGTTAAAGCTGATAAATATCAATTATCAAGTCTATCTTTTAGATTTACTAATGAGATAAATGATGAAATTGACTTATTTGATGAACTAGATAGACAAAAAGATATAGATATTTCTGAATATGTATATATACCTCACATCTTTTTTTCAATTTTACGTGATTTAAATTACTATCTATTTGAATCTCTGAGTTGTATAGAGAGGGGAAAAGTTACTGTTGCATTTTCTCTTGCTAGGAAACCTTTTCAAGATAATTTATTTTATTTAAGTTGGATATTGGTTCAACCACATGATTTCTTAGAAAAAATACAATATAGAGAGCTTAGGGAATATGATGTAAGTGATTTGAAGGGTAAAAAAGAATTTGTTATTGACCTATTTTTAAAAGCAAAAGAATCGATTCAGTATGAAAATGATTTTTTGGATTTTAGTAAAGAATTACTTGATCCTGAATTACTATATGATATTATATATAATCGAAAGGCAGAAAATAGTTTAACAAGTGTATTTGATCAATCTATTCATTTGGTGACAAAGAATAAAAATTATCCTACGGAAAAGCGAAATCTTAATTTTATATTTTCTGATGATAAGATTTGGGATGATTTTTGGCGTTTGTTCTATGAGAAAACACCCTGCATTCTAATTTATTTAGTAGAAGTATCTATTGCTATATTCGAGAAATATTTTGATATTGATTCAGGAATAGTTACACTTAACCGGTATATTAGAAATTTAAAGATAATTTTAGCTTTATCTGGAGAAGAAAATAAAGAATTAGAAAGTATTTTTGATTTCATATTTAATGGTGATAATCTTAGCATGACATGTGAAGAATGTGGGAGGATATATAAGTTCAATATCAATTTAGTGAGGGAAATAAAAGAAGATTATCTATATACTTGTCAGAATTGTGGTTTTGTAGAGAGACTAGGGCAATATTTTGTGAGTGATGAATTACTGAGTAATAAAAGAAATATTCTGATTGATAACTCGAATGATGAGAATTGGAAGCTGGTCTAGTACAATTAAAAGGTAGTACCGACATAAAAATCATAGTTTAGAAAGTTGTGAAGATTTTTGAAAAGCAATCAGAAAGGATAATATGAAATTTAAAGATTACACTTGGGATAAAGAGTTTGAAATAAAAGGATATTTTTCAGAACGTTCCGACGATATATTTAGTAAGGATAAGTTGAGCGGTATTTTACATTATTCTCCTAGTGAAATTGTATTAGAATTATTTGGTGGATTTGAAGAGGAATCAGGCATTTCATTCGGTTTTGGTAAGTGTTTGGAAAAGATATATGGCTTCTCCAGTAATGGTAATATTTTAATTTTAAATACTTATGGTGAACCAATGGTACATTCCTCATCTCCTGGATTTCCTATAACTAGATATAGAGTAAAAAATTTTAAAATTTACAGTGTATTTTATAATGAGCTTGGAAATTTTGATTATAGTTCTAAGGCCTTTAAAGATTTGATTAATGAATTAGATTCTGAAAAAATCAAGGAATATAAATTTAGCTTTGAACATATTGAGGAATGGATTGAAAAATTATTGGTAACTGTTAAATATAGAGATAATCAAACTATTTTTGAAAGTGCAGTAAGTGAATATCAACCAACAAAAGTGTTGATAAGATCACTAGGAATGCACTTTGAAGATGTGGCAATACTCCATTCTTCATATACAACTACGTCATTTACCAGTGATTATTTTATTAAACTTACTTCAGCTGATTTAAATATAAGATATTTTGATGAATATTATCAAGCTTCACATAAGTTTAAGGAATTTATTGAGATTTTATCAAATATACCATTGTCTTTTACTAATATTGAATTTCTTGTTCTTTATAAAATGATAGATGGTAAGCGTATGCCACTTATAAAAGGCAAATTCTTTGTTCAGCATTCTAGAAAACCTCAAAAATGGAAATCGTATTCTCAGCAAGATATTTCTTTGAGGACATTAGAAGATAATTTTGAACATATTTTAAATCATTGGTTTGATAAATCTGAGGAACTTGAATTTATAGTGAGACAATTTTCAAAAAATCTTCATGGTGATTTATATTTGGAAGATCAGTTGGTTGATGCTATTAGGAATTTGGAAGTTTACTCTAGAAATTTTAAGAATTTTAAAATTCCGAAATGTTTATCTGATGTTGAAGAAAAAGCTAGACAATCTTTGTTTGACTTTATAAACACACATCTTTTAGAAGAGGTAAGAAGAAAATTTAGAAATAAATTGAAATTTAATCAAAAAGATCCTAACCTTGCCGAACGTTTAAAAAATTTATTCGATTCAATTGATGAGCTTAATCTGTCTAAAATTTTTTCGAATAGTGAGAGAGAATTACTAATAATAAAATTAATTCAAACACGAAATTACTATACTCATGGTTATTCGAAAGATAACTATCCAGAAATGATAACAGATATCAGGGAGATGTATGAAACAAAATTGCTTCTTCAAGAAGTTTTGAGATATTATATTTATCAAGAATTGGATATGAAATATAAATATAAAAATTTCTAAATGTAGTCTTCAATTTCTAAATATGAGATATTAATACTTTTAATAAAGTTTGTGTTTTTTGCGTACCAAAAATGGTGCGTTTCTTTTTTTGTGCTATAATAGAATAAATAAAAGGAGGGCTCTTATGATTGGAGAAAATATAAAAACATTACGTAAAACACATGATCTCACCCAACCTGAATTCGCAAAGATTATTGGCATCTCTCGAAATAGCCTGAGCCGTTATGAGAATGGGACAAGTTCAGTTTCGACAGAATTAGTAGATCGTATCTGCAAAAAATTTAATGTTTCCTATCTCGATATCGTAGGGGAGGAAAAAATGCTCACACCAGTAGAAGATTATCAGTTAACATTAAAAATAGAATTGATAAAGGAACGAGGAGCGAATATCTTAGCGCAACTTTATCGCTTTCAAGATGAACAAGGAATTGAATTTGATGATAGTTCTAATCCTTGGGTTCTAATGAGCGATGATCTTTCTGATTTGATTAACACGAAGATTTATCTTGTTGCTACTTTTGAGGAAGTAGAGCGATATAATGGCTATTTGGATGGCATTGAACGTGTGCTAGAACAAGCTAGTCATCTGGTGGTTGCTTAATGGAATTAGATAAATTTAGCCAGGATGACTTTATTAAAGTCTCTAATCTACTCGTTCGTTCTTTAACTCGTGGAAAAACAACTTTATCTCAGCCCAAGGCTATTTTGCTTGGTGGACAGAGTGGTGCTGGTAAGACAACGATTCATCGTATTAAACAAAGGGAATTTCAAGGAAATATCATTATCATTGATGGAGATAGTTATCGCTCTTTTCATCCGAACTACCTTGGTCTACAGGAAAAGTATGGTAAAGATAGTGTGGATTATACCAACGTATTCGCGGGACAAATGGTTGAATATCTTGTAGATGAGTTGAGTAAGCAAGGTTATCATTTATTAATCGAGGGTACCTTGAGAACGACCGAAGTCCCTCGGAAAACAGCACAATTATTGACAACTAGAGGCTATCAAGTATCACTAGCACTGATTGCGACTAAGCCAGAATTGTCCTATCTCAGTACTTTGATACGTTATGAGGAGCTCTACGCCATAGATCCTAGTCAAGCTAGAGCGACTCCTAAAGAACACCATGATGGAATTGTAGAACATTTGGTTGATAACTTACGAGAGTTAGAAAAGAGTGAACTTTTTAGACAGTTTCAAATTTATCAAAGAGATCAATCGTGTGTTTATGATTCGCAGGTAGACGAAACCTCAGCAGCAGAAGTTTTACACGAATGCCTATTTGGAAAATGGAACACGGTGGAAGAAGAGATGCTGAAGATAGGGCAGGAAAGGTTGAGGGAATTAGGTGATAATTTATAAGTGACGCAGGGGTAATTTATGAGTACACTAAAAAGTATTCTATTTCCATAAATCGACAGTCATAGTTTTTTATAGAAGCTAAGGATTTATTGTCTAGAGAAACCCAAATTGTATTAATTGATGAATTTGAAAAAGTAAATACTGCTTTATACAATGCTTTTATCAAATGTTTGATGAGGGAGAGTTGGAAGATATAAATTACTTGGTAGATCTTTCTAAAGGGTAAAATTCACACCATTTAACTGAAATTTATTCAAATTAGTTGTAAATTTATTTTCAGGAAACACGGGGAAACGTTGATTTTAAAGGAATGACGAAAGAGTTAAAATAAAAATGTATCAAACCAGGTCTTAAGAAAGCTCGTAAAGCTAGACAGTTCTCTAAACGTTAAGAATTAGCTACAATACAGCATTTACAACACTTCATGCTTCACACCATGGGGTGTTTTTTGATGATTTTAAGCAAAATTCATACCATTTAATTGAAAGTTATTTAAATTAGATGAAAATTTGTTTTCTGAAAAAGTGGGAAAACATTGATTTTAAGCGAATTTTGAATCATATTCGAATGGGAGTTTTTAAAATCATGTTTCGGTGGTAAAAGTTCCAAACTGTATTCTCCATAGTAGAATGATATCACCTGCCAGCAAATCATCTGCCAATAAGTCCATATTTCGTTTGGGAACTGGCTTGGGATTTTGGAGCCAAGTATCCAAATCACGTTCAGGTGAGATGAGGGGCTTGACTTTGTGGTCTTTATAAAATGTTTCTAAAATAGTATTCATGACATTCTCTTTCTGATTTTTCTTTAAAGTTATAACAAATTTCTAACTGGTTTAAAAATTTTATAGTCTGTCAAGTTTTTTTCTTGACACCTGTTAGAAATCTGCTATAATAGAACATGTGCTAAATAGCTCAGCTATTTCACCGAAATAAAAAATAAGAAAAGAGACTTTAAAAATGGCAGTTAAAATCCGTTTGACTCGTATGGGTTCTAAGAAAAAACCTTTCTACCGTATCAACGTAGCAGATTCACGTTCACCACGTGACGGACGTTTCATCGAAACAGTTGGAACATACAACCCACTTGTTGCTGAAAACCAAGTAACTTTGAAAGAAGACCGCGTTCTTGCATGGTTGGCTGATGGAGCTCAACCTTCAGATACAGTTCGCAACATTCTTTCAAAAGAAGGTGTATTGAAGAAATTCCACGATTCTAAATTCTCAAAATAAGTTTAAAGTAGGTTGACAGATGGATACGATTGAAAATCTCATTATTGCAATTGTGAAACCCTTGATTTCACAACCAGATGTCTTAACTATCAAGATTGAAGATACACCAGAATTTTTGGAATATCATTTGGATCTTGATCAAAGCGATGTGGGTCGTGTAATCGGTCGTAAGGGTCGCACTATTTCTGCGATAAGAACGATTGTCTACTCTGTCCCAACTGAAGACAAAAAAGTAAGAATCGTTATTGATGAAAAATAAGAAGGGCGGGACGAATGTCTCGCTTTTTTGTGTGGAGAAGTGTAAAATAGCATCTATCAAATATCAGCATGAACGAGATTTGGAAGGATTTTTGAAGGGGGACCTCTAAGACGATAAGAAATCAATTTTTGACTAATAAAGAAGGTATTAGTAAATATAAGAAAGAGAAAGCAAGGAAAATGATGGATTATGCTATCAAAGTAAGGAATTTCCAAGAGGTAGACGAGCTAGAACTTGTGAGACAAGAACGAGAAAAGTAGATCAGACTTGCTGAATCCTTTTTAGTCAATGAACTAGATAAACGGTGATAGTAGGCATAAAATGCTAATCCTAGAAATAGCATCTAGCAGTCTACTATGCTACAATGGAAGGACAGTCTCAAAGAATTCTAGTCAATCAATCTTGAGAATAGCTATTTTTAAAAGGAGTAACAGTCTATGAACGAGAAAACAAAAGCTTACCTAGCAGCCTTATCCTTTTCAGCCATCATTGGATTTTCTTTTTTATTTACTAAGATTGCTTTAGGCTATGCCAGTCCTCTCACAAACTTAGCGCATCGCTATACAATCGCAGCTTTGGTATTGATCGTCCTTCATCAAACCAAACTTATCAAAGTGAGTTTAAGTAGAAGAGATATTCTGTCTATTCTTCCTATGAGTCTTTTCTATCCACTCCTCTTTTTTATTTTCCAATCCTTTGCTCTACAGTATATATCGTCTTCTGAAGCGGGAATTTTACAAGCGCTTGTCCCGATTTTTACGCTCCTTTTAGCATCAGTCTTTCTCAAGGAAAAGACAAGCTTGCTGCAAAAGTTCTTTTTAATTTTATCCGTAGCAGGAGTGGTTTTCATCTTCCTTAGCAAAGGAGCAAACTTTAGCAAGGAAACTGCTAGCTTGGGCTTTCTCTTGATGTTGGGATCTGTTCTCGCTAATGCAATAAACAATATCCTCAGTAAGTCCAAAGGAGGACGCTATCGGGCTATGGATATGACAGCTGTTGTGATATTTGTTGGCTTCGCTACCTTTAATACGCTGAGTCTGACCTCGCACTATCTAGATGGCAACATATTAGCTTACTTTGCGCCACTTGGACAGGTATCTTATTTGCTTTCAATTCTCTATTTGGGAATTCTAGCTTCTATAGTGACTGGTAGTCTCTCTATCTATGCTATTGTTCGACTTGGAGCATCGACCGTCAGTGTCTTTGGAAATCTTGGAACAGTTTTGACTATTGTAGCCGGGGCTATTATCCTCCACGAACCAATTTATAGCTACCATGTAATCGGAGCAACTTTGATTATTGCTGGAATTTTAGGCATGAATCTGATGAGAAAAAAGTAAAGATTGCTTAGCAGTCTTTTTCTTAATCTAAATGATACAGAAAATTCAAAATTTTTAATGCAATTAAGTTTGGAACACGATGATTTTAATATAGCGTGATAAAATAGATAAAAAGAATGACACTAGGATAAAGAGGAGAGAGTGTAATAATGAAGCAAAATGATATTGCTGAAGTTATTGCTTTTTATAACAGAAAACCTGAGACTTTGGTACGTCACATTATACCAGTTTTAGATTGTGACTTGGCTGTTTATCATCGCCCTGGAAGCTCAAGTAAAGGACATATTATTTTTTATCATGGAGCTTGTGGCCGTAGTCAGATGTGGGCCCACCAGTATGATGCTTTTGATGAATTTGACCTTTACTTTGTCAATGTTAGAGGACAGGGTGAATCACCTATGAAAGTTGGTTTACCTGACTTAGAAGGTGCTGTTCAAGATGTAGATGCTATTTTGTCCTATTTCCAGTTGGATAAGGTGATATTGGTTGGTCATTCTTGGGGAGGGAATCCACTTCAAGAGTACACCTATCGCCATCCAGAAAGAGTTCTAGCCTTGGTCATGGTAGATAGTTGGGGACAACATCGTTACCTATCAGATAAAGAGAGAAATCGCATAAAATATAGTTCCCTTATGTACAAAACGATTCCTTGGAAGTTGATTGCAGATAAGAACTCAAAAATGTGTACAGATAATCCTATCACAAGAGAATTAGTCAAGACGGCCATTATAGAAACTGGGAGAGATGTTTTTTTGAATCTTGGAATCACAGGTTTTTTGGCTGTCCACGAGATAGAAGGTTATCATGGAAATCCTCCTATGCTATTAGTAAGAGGCGAAAACGATTTTCCCAAACACCTAAAATTGATTTACGATGGGATCATTGCCTTAAATCCCAATGCGCGTCAAGTAACGATTTCAGACAGCAAACACCAACCGATGAATGACCATCCTAAAGAGTTTAATCAGATAGTTGGTGAATTCTTTGAAGAAGTAGTAGCTCTGTAGGATGAGATTTATCCAACTTGAGAAAATCTTTGGAACGTGATAAAATAAAGGATAAGGATTTTTAATAATTCATTATATAGAATGAGTGGATTTCTTTATGAAGAGGTTTGAAGTATCTACAGAGATTGGTAGTCTCTCTGTTACTTATCAAAAGCAAAAGAAAGTACTAGTTTGCCTAAACGGAGCAGGTTTGCTACCAAGTTATGAAAATTTTTCACTTATACTTGAAAAACTTCCTCCTACAATTGGTTATTTGACTATTGATTTTCCGAACACAGGTAGGAGTCCGATTCATGACCAAGTTGGAAAAAATCTATATAATCTTGCAGATGCGGTTTATGAAGTACTTGAAGAATTAGGGATTTCTGAATATATACTTTGTGTACATAGTTTGAGTGGAATTTTAGCTTGTAAATTGCTCAAGAAACCAATTAAGTGTCAGGCTTTAGTAGCAATTGAACCGACAACTAAAAAAGTCATGTTTGCTGATTTTTCAGAAAATCCTTATCCAGAAATGGAAGAGCAGATGAGGCTGATTGACGAGTGTGGTCCTGAACTTTATTTTAAGAACTTAACTCAAGCCACATTTAGCCCTGAAACTAATAAAAAAATCTGGGAAATAATGCAAGAAAAAGGCTTAGAGTTGGAAAATCAAGATCCAGAATTTCAGATATCTGGAGAGACTACTGAGGAAGATTTTGAGAATTTGTCGATAGAAGCTTATACCCCTGTATTTATTTTTTGTCAGGCTTATAGAGAAAAAGAGTACAGAGAATCAGAATATTGGACTTCCAATACTAAACTCATTTTAGGAGGGAATCACCATTATTTACAGTGGTCTGAATCCGAAAAAATTGCGACTATTATTCGAGAATTGTCAGAATAAGATGGAAAGAAGGAGACTACAGGAGACAAGATGAACTACTTTAATGTTGGGAAAATCGTCAATACGCAAGGATTGCAGGGTGAGATGCGAGTCTTGTCTGTGACGGATTTTGCAGAAGAACGATTTAAAAAAGGGGCTGTTCTGGCCTTGTTTGATGAAAAAGATCAGTTTGTTCAAACAGTGACCATTGCTAGCCACCGTAAACAGAAGAACTTTGACATTATTAAATTCAAAGATATGTACCATATCAACGCTATCGAAAAGTACAAGGGATACAGTCTCAAGGTTGCTGAGGAAGATTTAAACGATTTAGATGATGGTGAATTTTATTATCACGAGATTATCGGTTTGGAAGTCTATGAGGGTGATAATTTGATTGGAACCATCAAGGAAATCCTGCAACCAGGTGCTAACGATGTCTGGGTGGTTAAGCGAAAAGGCAAGCGTGATTTGTTATTGCCTTATATCCCACCAGTGGTTCTCAATGTTGATATTCCAAATAACTGCGTCGATGTGGAAATCTTAGAAGGGTTAGACGATGAAAATTGATATTTTAACCCTCTTTCCAGAGATGTTCTCTCCACTGGAGCACTCAATCGTTGGAAAGGCTCGAGAAAAAGGGCTCTTGGATATCCAGTATCATAATTTTCGAGAAAATGCTGAAAAGGCCCGTCATGTAGATGATGAGCCCTACGGAGGCGGTCAGGGGATGTTGCTCCGAGCTCAACCCATTTTCGATGCCTTTGATGCTATTGAAAAGAAAAATCCGCGCGTCATTCTCCTCGATCCTGCTGGAAAGCAGTTTGATCAGGCTTATGCTGAGGATTTGGCTCAAGAGGAAGAGTTAATCTTTATCTGTGGGCACTATGAGGGGTATGACGAGCGCATTAAGACCTTGGTGACAGATGAGATTTCCCTGGGTGACTATGTCTTGACTGGTGGAGAGTTGGCGGCTATGACCATGATTGATGCTACGGTACGCCTGATTCCAGAAGTGATTGGCAAGGAGTCCAGCCACCAAGATGATAGTTTTTCTTCAGGCCTTCTTGAATACCCCCAGTACACACGTCCCTATGATTATCGAGGCATGGTTGTCCCAGATGTACTGATGAGCGGTCACCATGAAAAGATTCGTCAGTGGCGACTGTATGAGAGTTTAAAGAAAACCTACGAGCGCAGACCAGATTTGTTAGAAAATTATCAACTGACAGCAGAAGAAGAGAAAATGCTGGCAGAAATCAAAGAAAACAAAGAATAAAGGAGAAACCTATGCAAGTAATCAAACGTGATGGCGAAATTGCTGAATTTAATCCAGATAAGATTTACCAGGCTATCTTAAAGGCAGCCCAGACTGTCTATGTATTGACAGATGATTTGCGTCAAAACCTTGCACAAGTTACTAAGAAAGTGGTTTTGGATTTGGAAGAAGCCAAGGTGGAACGTGCTACCATCAGCATGATTCAGTCTTTGGTTGAGCATCGTTTATTGGGTGCAGGTTACATTACCATTGCTGAACACTACATTTCCTATCGTCTACAACGTGATTTGGAAAGAAGTGGCTATGGAGATCATATCGCCGTTCATTTACATTTTGAACAAGTTCGCTAAGAAAAAGAGTGGGATGAAGCAACTACATCTCACTCTTTCTTAAATCTATTTTTTTGGGCTGTTTGGACAGTTGAAGGGACAAATCTCAGACGTTGAATATCGCTTATACGGATAATACGGCTAACATTTTTGGCAAAATTTTTCACGATAATCTGCTGGCGTTGCTGATCGTATTTGATGATATCACCTGTAAAACTTGTCTCAGACAAGATAAGATGAACAGCAGTTTGTTTCTGGACAGCCTCTTCAATAGTAGCAGTCAGGGAGTTGGTTTCAGTCTGGTCAGGTTGGTCATGTCCATTTAAAAAGTCATGTATTTTATCTAGAACTTGCTGGAATTTATGTCTCATATTGGCCTCCCTTATTTTATATCAATATTATATAAAATTTTCCCTAAATCTACAAGATTTTACGAATAAACTAATGAAAGCTAAAAAAGGAGAAGAAAATGGCAGAATTTACATTTGAAATCGAAGAGCACTTGTTGACTCTTTCTGAAAACGAAAAAGGTTGGACCAAGGAAATCAACCGTGTGAGCTTTAATGGTGCCCCTGCAAAGTTTGATATTCGTGCTTGGAGCCCAGATCATACTAAAATGGGTAAAGGAATTACTCTTTCCAATGAAGAATTTCAAACCATGGTGGATGCCTTTAAAGGCAACTAATACTCAATGAAAATCAAAGAGCAAACTAGGAAGCTAGCCGTAGGCAGTACTTGAGTACGGCAAGGCGAAGCTGACGTGGTTTGAATTTGATTTTCGAAGAGTATAAGTTTTCAAAATGAAAGAAAAGGATACTGAGTTATGACAACTCGATATCCTTTTTTAGTTAGTAAAGTAAGCCTGATTTTTAAGGCGTTGAAGTAGTGGACGGCTAATAAAACTAATAGCAATAATTTTACCAAGGTCTGGAATGATAAAGGGAAGAACCCCCACCACAAGAGCTTTTTCAAATGGCATTCCAGCTAGGAAATGCAATCCAATAATTCCACCAACAAAGACAAGAGCATCTCCCAAGAGGTTTGCAAGAAAAATCTTGACAACTCCACTCTTGCTGTTAGTTAGAGAAGAGGTAAGTCCAGAATAAACAAGATAAAACCAAAGATAACCTGAAGTAGGACCAATCAAAGCATGAAATCCAGATCCACCTCCTGCAAAAACAGGTAGACCGATGGCACCTAGAAGCAGATAGAGTCCAACAGAAAGTACAGCCTCTCTCGGTCTAAAGACAGTAGCAATCAAGCCGATTGCAAAGTTTTGCAGAGTGAAGGGAACAGGTCCGATTGGAAGACTGATTTGTGCCAATACAGCAATAAGAACAGCCCCAATAGCAGGGATAGCATAAACGTGAGCTTTTTTCAAAATAGTTAACCTCTTTTCTAATGTATAGTAACAATTATACTCGTGGAGTAATTATTGTCAATCAATTTTTTAAAACAAGGTAACAAAAACTGTAACGGCCGATTTTGCTTATTGGTTAAGTTGGATAATTTTTTTGTAGATTCGAAAATTGCCTTTATAGATAATTCCATTTTATCAATAAAAAATATACTATAAATACTTGACAAACTAAAATATTAGTATTAAATTAACATTGTAAAAACTTACAAATAAATGTGTTCAATTTTAAAATAGAGAATTATTACTGAGTTTTTGTCAAATATTATAATTCAAGGAGAAGTAAAATACAAAAAATTTACTAAGAAGAAGTCCATTTTGCTGGCTACAAGTTTTTTCAGTTTTGGATTTGCTATTACAGCTAGTGTTGGTAGTGCAACTACAGCAATCTCAGTTCTATATCCGATTATTGATTTATGGAAGTATGGTGTAAGTGATAGCTATGGTTATTCGAATTACTTTGTTGGTTCTTCAAATAATATTAGTTCAGAGTCATCAGTAACGAATATTTTGGGAACGTTAAAGTTCACGATAAAAAAGATTATAGATGGACATTTTCAAGCAAAAAATTTGAAATGATGTTCGATTAAATGCACATTGGGATTATTATAGATTTTAAAAAAATAATTTATGAAAACAAGAGACCCAATTATAAAATAGAGTCTTTTGTCATATGGTAATTGCTTATGAAATTAAAATTATGTATCATTGGATTCTTCTTTTGTTTGATTGCTACAATTGGTCTTGTCACTATTAGTGATACCGAAATCCCCATACCTTTACCAATTGATGGTGCTTTTTCTATTCAAGGAAAAAGTAATCTTTCTAATAACGAAATATACGAAATGGTTCGTGACTTATCAAAAACGGAAAAGGTTACCATTTACAAGCCAATCGTTCAGAGTTCAGGTCAGTTGAAGTATGTAAATTTTGATGATGTAAATAATGAACAATTAAAGTCAGCACCAATAATAGGGATGTATTACACCCTTGGGAAAATGGATGTAGACAGTTTGAAACCACTTACTATGACTGGACTACAAACAGTATATATGGCTTATCCTTGGTATATAGGAGGAATATTACAATTCAATGGAACTTTAAGAATACTGTTAATGGGTTCAATTTACTTAACTTTATTAGTTATTTTATTTGTTGTTAGGACGAGGCAGATCAAAGAAGGAGTGATACGACGTTCTTTAGGCTTGCCTGTATACGACCTTAGAAGAGAGTATGGCATTTCTCTTATTTTTGAACTGATTATGATGGCTTTATTGATGATTTCTTACAGTTCTTTTTTGGGGAATGGTTTCTTCACTTATAGTTCTAAGTTATTTTTCTCTCTGCTTTTAACGAATTTTATATTATTTCAAATCATTGATCTCATTACCTTTGTTTTATTTTGGTTGACGATTCAGGTTGAAAAACCCATTGAAATTATTAAAAACAAGGCAAAAAACAAGCTTATTTTTGTCGTATGGCTTGCTATTATTTCGATTATCATCCTTGTCTCAGGAATTTTTTTACAAGAAACAAAGAGTAGTCAATCTAGTATTAACACACAAATACAGAATTTAGTACCATGGGACACAGTAAAAGACTGGAGAAGGATTGAGTTCCTTGGAATTGAAAGTAACTCTGCTAAAAATGGAGAAGTTAGTGATTCAGATGTTCAGTATCTACAGATAGTTGCTGCCTTAAAAAACTTAGATTTTTTATATATAGAACGATCTTCGGCATATGTTCCAGATTTCATGAAAACTGGAACATGTTATAGAAAATTTTTCTAAACAATTAGAAAATGACGGGATAACGAATCCAGAAATAAATAAAGAGTTGATTTATATTAATCAAACAGGTGCTAACCTACAAAATAAAGTGAATGGAACAAATTATCATCTTTTAGATAATAAGATAGCAACCATCTATATTCCTGAGAAATGGAAAGAAAACCAGAAATCTATTGAGAATACAGTTGTAGCAGAACAATTTATTGGAACACACTATACAAAAGAAGAGCTTGCAGTACAAATAATTCCTGATGGTAATAAAATTTTTTATTTCAATGAGGATGCTGATATCGATCATAAAAATAAAGATATTTTACCAATGGCAAGTGTAGCAGATAGCAAAGATAATATAGTTGTTGTGTTAGATACAGACAAAATGATGGAAAATAATAAGTTTTCTTTGGCTAGTAACATACTATATAAATCTCTTTTTAGTCCTGAAGCGGTAAAAAAAATAAATGAGATGACTGTCCCATTGAATTTCTCAATGAATCCAGTAGATGTTTACCAAATTGTGAAATTAAAGATTCAATCCTTAGAGCACCAAATTTTACTTTCACAAATCTTGCAGAAGATAATTTACAGTATTGTCTTTATACTCATTTATCAATATGTTCAACTTTATATTGCCCTAAAACAGAATGAATATGTGAAAAAAATCATTTTAGGTTTGTCAAAAACATATATAGCAATTTCAAGTCTCAAATATTTTATGATGACTATTACAATGGTTATTCTATTTACATTTCTTATGACGGGGCAAATAGAGTTGTTATATATTGGAGCGGCTTCTCTGCTAGTTTTGATGTTGTCAATCATAATGAGTTTTAGGAAATTATCTGAAAGCTACACTAAAATTTTAAAAGGAGATGAATCATGACAATTGACCTTTTGAACGTTTCAAAGAGTTTCGGCTCAAAGAAGATCTTTACAGACTTAAATTTAATATTTGAATCTGGAAAAAGCTATGCATTGATTGGAGGTTCTGGCTCCGGTAAAAGTACCCTTCTTAATATTATAGGAAGATTAGAAAAAATTGACAGTGGGAATGTTTTAGTTGATAAACAAGATATTTGGAAGATAAAAGAAAGAACTTTTTTTAAAAATACTGTTGGATATGTATTTCAGAATTATTCTTTAATAGATAACAAAACAGTATATGATAATTTGAAACTTATCACTAAAGACAAAAAAACAATAACTGATGTACTTGAAAAAGTAGGACTGTCAAGTGACTATTTACATCAAAAAATATACGAATTGTCTGGTGGGCAGGCTCAACGTGTAGCTATTGCCAGAATGTTAATGAAACCACGTAAAATTATCTTAGCAGATGAGCCTACAGGAGCTTTAGATGGTGAGATTGGAAAAGAAATCATTCATTTATTATTGAATGAAAAAGCAGAAGACAAATATGTTATTATAGCGACGCATGATCCAGCTGTCTATAACGAAGTTGATGTGATCATTGATATGAAAGATATAGGGTATAATGTATGAAAAAGATAATTTATATTGCTTTGATCTTTGTAGCTGGGTTACTTGCCTTCTTCTTTTTTGGAAAACAAATGATTACAAAAGAAAATATCAATAAGCCAACGGTAGAGTTAACAGTCTATACGCTTTCTTCTAGTGATACAGAAAAATGGAATAAAGTGAGACAAGTAGAAACGGAAGAGGCTATATACTTCATAACTGTGAAAGAAGCAGAGTCTTCTGAAGAAGTATTTTCAAACATCATTGCAAATGGAGCTGCTACGGGGTTCGGAGTTCGTGAAGAAGAAGTGAAGAAATTCAATAATGATTTAGGAGACACTATAGAGGACTCTAAGCATAATAAACTAATTGAAATAGAGTTTTTTACTTTTTCTGATGCTGACGAGGGATTTGTAGTAGCAAATTTTGACTATGGTAAAGAAGAGTTGAATTCTCAGAAAAAAGATATCAAAGAGTTATATAAAAAAATATATGAATCTTTTAAAGAAAAGAATAAGTGATTGTGTTATAATGCTTATATTTTGATATGGCTTGCGAATTGATTTTTTATATCTTATTTCAATATACTATAAATAGTACACAGCTTGCTAATCCTTTGAAACCAGTGGACTTCTAGCGTGTTAAGTAAAAGTGAATACGAAATTGAATACGACTTTACTTTTAGCTAGAGCGGATGAAATCCATAAGCTGATTAACGACTTCAACACGTTGATTATCGTTGATGTGGGTATACATGTCAAGGGTAGTTTGAACATTATTATGACCTAATCTGTCCGAAATAATTTTTGCTGTAACACCAGCTTCAAATAGGAGAGAAGCGTGTGTATGTCTAAACCCGTGAGGCGAAATTTTTTTAAGATTATTGTGTTTACGAAAGAATCTTAAAAGTTTCACTTTCATAGTTGCAGCTAAAAGCCATCCCCCGCCATTGTTCGTAAAAATATAATTCGAATCATGTTTATAAGGCACACCAGCCTGGAAATATTCTTTTATTTGCTGACGTTTCCAGAGTTTTAATACATTCAGAGTTTCATCATCTAAAGTGATAACCCTCTTACTCCTTTTGGTTTTAGGATTCTGAACAGTTTGCTTGTCACCAATTACGACAGCTGTACGAGAAATACTTAACAACTTATTTTCAAAGTCAACATCTGACCACATGAGTCCGATTGCTTCTCCAGTTCTCAATCCTGAAAAAGCGAGTAAGTGGAAAAAAGTGTAGTCTACTGGCTTACAATTTGCTTTGTAAACTTTAAGGAATTCGGTTAGTTCCTGTTTTGTATAATAGTTTTCTTTGCCCTTTAATGGCCTATTTTTAGGCTTGATAATCTTATCTAAGGGATTTGACTTAATAATGTCAATAGAAGTGGCATACTTGAAAATACGGCTGATTACAGAGTAGTAATTGGCATATAGGATATAGCGATTACTTAACTTTATAGCAACTTTTTGACAATAAGCCACACTGATCTGCTGGATTTTCATATCTGTAAAATACAAGTCAATCATAACATCAAGTTTTTTCTTAACGTTCTGATAGGTTGTTGGTTTTACAGTGCTTTTATAGCTTTCAAGCCATAACTCAGCGACTTCAGCGAATGTAGGGTTCTGGAAATCTTCATTGTTTGAAAAACCGTTCTCTTCAACGTCTAATAGAAGGTCACGTTCGGCAGCCTTTGCCTCTTTTATGGTTTTAAAACCACGTCTTGTTGTACGCTTTTCTTTTCCAGTAGCAGGGTCTATGCCCAGGTATGTTTGAAAGAGATATCTAGTCTCTCCTTTTTTTGTAATATATTTTTTTATCATAAAAAGTCCTTTCTTTTCGATTGCTTGCCCGCATAGTTGAAAAGGTGTAGAACTTATGATAAACTATAGTTGTATTTTTTTATCATCCTTTCCATTGCTTGCTTGATGGAAGGTTGAATCCTCACACTCAAAATTTGGCGATGGAGAGTGTGGGGATTTTTTTATTTTATTTCTTGACTTTATTTTTTAAAGCTTTCTCTATGGCTTTCTTCAATTCCAAAATAGATGCTTTTTCATCTTTGGTAAAGGTTACTGTGTTTTCATCTTTTACGGCATCAAACACACCACCTTTTGAATCAGACGATCCAGGATAAACAAGTTGAAGATATCCAACAGTTGAACCAGGTTCTTTCAGTTGGTATGCTGTAATTTCAGTGAGAAGGATTGACTTTTCACCATCCAAACCATGAAGCAAAACATTAGACATATTTGTCTTTCTTGCAATCCTGATAAAGTAATCATCGATTCTTACGACAGTTTTTGATTTTTTAAACTCAAAAACTCGTTCATTAGGTTCCTCTG
Organism: Streptococcus mitis; assembly: GCA_032480835.1. Classification (GTDB taxonomy): domain Bacteria; phylum Bacillota; class Bacilli; order Lactobacillales; family Streptococcaceae; genus Streptococcus; species Streptococcus mitis_DK. Next base: position 9,481 of record JAWETZ010000009.1, on the reverse strand, counting down.
TAAAAAGTTCGATTTCTAAAACTTCATTTTGTTTTTTACCAAATAATGCCATAATATTTCCTCCGTTCGTTTAACAAATAATTTTACACTATTCCTCAAGCAATCTTATAAAATCATTTTCTGTCATTATTTCAATATCTTGACCTTTTTCTAATAAGGTTTGTGCTTTTTTCATTTTACTGCTTAATCCATCTGTGCCAACAACTCTCCAATCTTGTTCTCCAACAACTAAGATATTGGTGTGTTTGGTTACACCTTTTTCAGGGATACCACCAACTAACGCAGCAGCTTTGTTAGCTTCTTTTCTAGTCATTCGCTCGAGTTTTCCAGTAAAGCAAAAGTATAAACCGTAAAAATAATGGTCTGGGTTCATTGCTGCTTTTTCTTCTTCTGTTGGCTGATAGATAAGGTTTTCCTTGTATTGATAACCTTTTTTTCTTTTAAATCCATACTGACCAAGTAAGCCGGTTTTATTGCATCTATATTCTTTTAAAAAAGCGTTGAGGTCGGAAAATGAATTTGTAGATAGTAAGTATTCTAAAATCAATCCGCTTGCTCGTGCATCTGATAAAGCGTTGTGGTGGTCTAGCTCAATATTCAAATTTTTAGCTAGTCTTTTTAGTTTGTAATTCAATTGTCCAGGGAGAGCGACCTTGGCTAATCGATACGAACAAATATATTCTATATTATCAAAATCCAGCTCGTATTTTTGGTATACATCTTTAAGAGCACCCATATCAAACTGTGCAAAGTGGGCTACAACTATATCAGAACCAATAAAATCAACAATCGCCTTTCTCACCTCTGGGAATGTAGGTGAATCAAGAACATCTTCAGGTGTAATGCCATGGATGAAAATATTGAAATCATCAAACTCTTCTTCTGGATTGATTAAAGTGTAAAAAGTATCAACAATATTTCCATCTTTAAATTTTACTAATCCGATAGAACAAACACTACCGCGAAAGTCATTCGCAGTTTCAACATCTAAAGCAACATATGAGTAAGACATAGGAGTCTCCTTTCACTCCATCAATGCAAAGTATTCCTCTTTAACCATGACTTCATTCGTCATAGTTTTTAGATCATAGTAGGACATGAATTTGAGGTAATCAAACTCTGTGGGGTCATCCAAGCTTTCTAGTGCGTCTTTTACGAGATGATGGATCATATTCCTATCAGCTTCGTTTTCACAGCGCAGGCGAGCATTCTGGTACTCTGAGCGTGTATGGTCCTTGTGTCCAAGTTCATGCAGCAGTACTTTAACTCTCTCTTTTTTGCTGAGTTTATTAGACAGGAAAGCTGTGTTGGTTTCTTTTTCGTAAAACCCAAGTTCATCAGGTATTAGCTCACCGTCAAAATCGACAATGCGAACCTGAAAATGACTTATAATTTCTTTTTCGGTCACTAAGCAGTACCTCTAATCACCAGCTTCTTTAAGGTACCCCTCAATAATAGACTGGATGATTTTCTTCTTTTCATCTGTTAATTCACGACCGCCGAACATCATGACGTTAGACGCCATTTCTTCTACATTCAGAGTCTTACCTTGCCATGTGTACTCTTTGGAATCTCCAGCAATAGCAGGATTATCCGTACGTCCAAGCAGGTAGTCAGTGGACACGTTGAAGTAGTCGGCTATTTGTTGCAGCCGTTCAGCAGACGGTTGATTTCTTTTCAACCCATACAAAGAATTTTTTCCTAGCTTTAGCTTATCTTCTAAAGTATTTAGCGAAATCCCTTGTTTTTCACATAAATCTTTTACGATTTCAAAAGTAGAAAACATTGATTTATCAGCCTTTCTAAGACATGACAAAAAATATTTTACAAAATACGCGAAAATCAGTTGACATTATTTCGCGTTTACGCTAAAATAGTTTTTGTAAGTTAATGAGTTAGTAAAAAACGAAGTTAAAACTTATCTAAAAATAAATAGCTTTGGCGAGCAAAATGAGTTGATAGATATAATGTTTTATCAAGGTTTTTAATTATGCTTTCATTTTAGCAGATACGCTAAAAACTGTCAAGCATTTTATAAAATAATTTACTAACTTTTTAACTTTGTTCCTTGACAATTGAATAGAGCATGTGAGATAATATAGGGGAATTGAAAAGTAGTTCCAATGGAACACAAATCCCCTAGTACCGCAAATACTAGGGGATTTTTTTGTGGGCTGGACACTAACGTTTGTCCTTGTCCTGCTTGCTATCCAGCCAGTCGCTGATCAATTTAGTTACTAAATTGACTAAGAGCGGGGCAAGGATAAGTGTGAAAAGTAATTCCAATGGGATTCACCTCCTTTCAGAGGCTATATCGTTAGTGCCGTCACTATTATACCACATGCTCTATCAGTTAGATAGGGCATTTTTTATTTTCAAAAAGGAGGAGGTCGCATGAGCCAACAACATCTTAAATGGATTGAGCTTGTAAAAGAGCGAATTGAAAAACGTGGGTGGTCGCAGACGGACCTGGCTACCGTCGTAGGTGTTAGTCCGTCAGCCATCACGCAATTATTCAAAGATGGTAAAGGAAGTGATGATTTGAAGCTTCGCATTAATAAAAAATTGCGAATCAGCGAGTCATGGGAAAAATTTGAGGAGTAGGAGGGGAAAATGAGAGAAATCATACTCAGTGCCATAGTATCATCAATAATTTCAATACTGATGATGACTATTCAAATAAAGATGATAAAAAAATGGCTTGCCGATTTTTTCGACAAGCAAGATGAATGGTTAAAAACACATTTTGAAAATTTGGTCAAAAGATTGTTTTTATAAACAGACATTATAGAAATCTTCACCTAAAGGTGTAATATCTATAATCCCTTTTCCTACATGTAATTTTTCGTTGTTTTTAGCATTGATATACGATGTTTTATAAGCTGTGACTAAAGGGTTGCTTTCAAGTAATGTGTATTTTTCTTTTTTCGAAAGCCAAGTTGTGAAATCAACTTTAATCAAACCTAATCTTTCAAGGTTTGTAATAGAGGAAGCATTTCTATCAAAATCAAACATTGAGTTATCAAGTGACGATTCTATTTCACCATCATGAGGAATAAAAATTAGTGGTTTTAAAAGGCTCTGACCCCCTGTTTCGAATTCCAGCAAATACTTAGCGACAGGACATCGTTTTCTTTGAGCAATAAACTTCAAATTCCTAGCATCTAAAGGACTGAGCTGTTTAATAATTTCAACAAAAGAATGATGCAATAACGAACTTTTTGAAGAATCAAATGATGCCGCTAATAGTGATGCAAAAATTTCTCGTATATCTTCTTCCTCAATATAAAATTTTGATGCTTCCAATGCAGGTCCTAATATACTCATTTTAGGTTCTTGTATATTTTCTACAGGTATTTGTTCGACTTTTTCAGTTAGTGATTCAATGTACTTCTCATTATCATATTTACGTTTTTCATTTTTTCGTAATAGGAAACTATCAAGAGAACCAAAAACATATTTCCATGCTTCATTAAAAGTGTTAGCAGGAGCCTCAGCTCCCTTTGTAGCCATAGTTGTTGCAAACGCAGTTAAGATTGTAGGTAACAAATCAGCCATAATACACCTCGTGTTTTTATTTTAATTATACCAAATTTAGAAAGGAATTTTATGAACGAAATTTTTAATTTTCACGGACAGGAAGTCCGTACTTTGATAATTGATGACGAGCCTTGGTTCGTTGGGAAAGATGTTGCAGACATCCTAGGATATAGCAAGGCTAGAAATGCGATTGCTCTTCATGTTGATGAAGATGACGCCCTAAAACAGGGCCTCACAGATAATTTAGGAAGGGTTCAAGAAACTATCATCATTAATGAATCTGGTCTCTACTCTCTTATCTTATCCAGCAAGTTGCCTCAGGCTAAGGAATTCAAGCGCTGGGTGACATCAGAGGTCTTACCAGCTATTCGCAAGCAGGGCGGATTTATCCGTGAGGACTTGGACGAGGATGCTTTTATCGCTCTATTCACTGGCCAGAAGAAATTGCGTGAGCAACAGGCTAGCATGATTGAAGATATCGACTATCTAAAAAACGAACAGCCAATTCATCCAAGCTATGCTCAATCGCTCCTGAAGAAGCGTAAGGCTAGGGTTGTGGCCTGCCTGGGTGGTATTGGCAGTCCAGCTTATGCGGATAAGATTTTCGCTCAGTCAGTCTTTAGACAAGCTGAGATTGATTTCAAGGATCATTTTAATATTAGTCGCTATGACCTGCTACCGAAGAAGTTTGCAGAAGCCGCATTGGCCTATTGGATGACTTGGGAGCCAAGCACTAATACCAAGATGAAGATTATGGAACTGAACGCTTATGTTTCGTAGATCAAAAAAGCACCTGACAGCAATCAGGCGCATACTTAAATAATTAAAACCATTATATCACAAAAATGCTTGCCCGCATAGTTGAGAGGATGTAGAAAATGGAAGGTATAACGTTACAATTACGATTGGATGGCGAAAGCGCTGAATTGTTCACGAATCAATTGTTGGCCTTTGCTGAAAAGCAGGTCAAGGAGCAGTTAGAGAATGATCGCATGCCAATCAATCAACAGGCTTTGATGAAGAAGTTCGGCTTTACTCATAGCTATGTTAAGATGCTAGAGCGTAAAGGATTAAGATTTCGTAAGCAGGGGAAAGATACTATGTACGATATCAATGATGTTTATGAAATTTTGGAATTAGAGAAAGAAGTACGAAAATTAAGAGCATAAGGAGATAAAAATGTTTGAACCACCGATTTTAGACCAGTTGATGGGCGTTGGAGCCTTGCTGCTTGGTTTTGCAGGGCTATGCCGTCATATCAAACTGCAAGAGGAGCGTAAGGAAAAAGAGAGACGGGAAGAGCAAGAATTTGCGTCTATGATTATCCAAGGCTATAACCATGCTTATGAACGTGGTAGAGAGGCACAGCGCCAAGAAATCCGTGAGAATATTCGTCGTCCGTTCCCTGGCTTTACCTACGACAACGAACGTCCTGAAGGCTTGCGTCCGGAGCCATTAGCTTTGCCAGAGCCTAAAATGCACATCTTGAAGTGAGGAGGTCAGGAAATGGAAGAATTGATTGAATGGTTATCGTGGCATGAGAGAGTGAATAAAGAAATGATATCGTCTGATGAAGAAAAGTCTGACTTTGAACTATATTTAGAGGACGAGAATAGGAAAATATCACTTATCAAAGAATACCTAACCGACTATGAAAAACTAGCTAAGGACTATCGTGATGTGGTCTCTGAAAATAAGCTGTTAAAGGTCGATAAGATGGCGTTAGAGGGTATGCGCATCTATGAGGATATGCGGATGAAGTACCGTGCAAATCGCAGGAAGTGGGGGGCTCGGTATGTCTGAAATTAAGTGGATAAAAATCACAACAGATATTTTTGACGATGAAAAGATTTGTCTGATTGATGCCTTGCCTGATCGTGATGCAATTATTGTAATTTGGATCAAACTTATAACACTAGCAGGCAAATTGAATAGAAAAGGAGTACTAGCCATTTCTAAAAACATTGTATACACCGATGAAATGCTTGCACAAACGTTCCACCGTCCGTTGAATACAGTTCGTATGGCTCTTGAGGTTTTTGAAAATTTTGGAATGGTTGAAAAAATAGATGGAGTGATAATGTTACCCAATTGGGAGAAACATCAGAACATTGATGGCATGGAAAAAATAAAAGAGCAAAATCGAAATAGAGCCGCACGTCACCGACAAAAACAGAAATTACTTGCACAGAACAACGAAAGTAACGTTATTAGTAACGTTACGGATAACGTTACAGTAACGCACAGTAACGCAATAGATAAAGAATTAGATAAAGATATAGAGATAATGAATAATAAGGTGATGGTTAGTTCCAGCCTTTCTGAAAATTTGAAAAATAACGGAATCCATCTAACTGATAAGTCACATCAACAGTTACTTGATTATGTAGGACTTGATGGAATGAGCTTTGATATGTTGAACTGTGCAATCGAGAAAACTTCAGGGTCACACAAACCAAGTTTCAATTATCTAATTGCCATTCTTGAAAATTGGAAAAAGAAGGGTTTCACAACGATTGAACAGGTAGATGAGGACGATCGTAAATATAAAGAGGGTAAGAAGTCAAGACAACAAAATGATGAAATATCAGAACAGGAGGCCAAGGACGAATGGGGGTACTAGAACTGATTGAGCAATTCGAGATAGACTACTATCCGTTAAGCTACGAGAAGAAGACTCTTTCAGACAACCAGCCAATTCATCAAGTGATTGCCTGCTTGTCTGAAATGGCCGGCTGGCAGGAATGCGGAGGTAGGCTAGTATGGTAGACAATGTATTTGAGGAGATTGCCTTATCTTATCAAAGGAATACAGAACAGCAGGAAGAGCTTTGCGAAAAGCACAACATTCCTTTGATAAAAATATTGAGGACTGATAGTGTTGTATGTCGCATGTGTGAATCTGAGCGGATCCATGAAGAGAATCAAGCAAGGGTTAATGAACTAGCTAACGCTGAGAATGAGCGAGAGAGGAAATACTATCTAGAAAAGTTCTCTCTTTACGATGAGGTTTTAAAAAATGCGACTTTGGACAATTTTGAGACACCAACCGAAAAAGAAGCTGAAAAGCTAGCTTTTGCAAGGCGGATTTGTCGTGAATGGTCCGAGGGTGCTAGGAACAACATTGTACTTCAGGGAGAAGCTGGAACTGGTAAGAGCCATTTGGCCTTTGCTATGGTGAAGGCTTTATCTGAGTACACGAAAGAGATTGCTATTTTTATCAACGTGACTGACTTGCTGATGAAGATTAAAGCTGATTTTAGTCAGGAAGAGTTCCTGGTCAACAAAATTGCGAGTGCTAAGTTCTTGGTTTTGGATGATTTGGGCATGGAGAAGGATAGTGAGTGGTCGTTTACTATTCTCTACAATATCCTGAATAAGCGTTCAAATACAATCATTACCACGAATTTGATTTCTGCTGATATTCAGAAAAGATATGGCAGGCCCTTCATGTCTAGACTGATGAAGGGCGTGGATAAAGACCATTTGATGGTTTTCAATGATTTGACAAACAAGCGGAAGCAGTATTTTTAGAATGGAGGTGGCTGATGTTTATTTTAAAGCATGGGACAAGAGAGGATAAGCCCTTTCTGATGTCTGCAATTATCGGTGTGACTGGCTTGGACATTTCGTATTCTGAGGAGAAGAAAGCCTTGCGGTTTGTTTCTCGTGGGGCAGCCGTACAAGTTGGTAAGGCATTGAGGGGTTCCTTTGGGAACTTTTACCCTGTTGAGGTGGAGTGATGTTAAATCTTTACTTCGTCTACAACGGGCACTGCAAGTTTTTCCTTGGGACGTTTGACAATGTCGATGATCTCATTGAGCAGATGGAAGACCATCAGTGGGCTTTCTCACCTATCACTCATCCAAGGTTTCAGAAGCACATTGGTCAGCGGACGACACGGTTTGACTACGGTGCTAAGGATTGTTACTATTTAGCAACTTTTTCAAGAGGAGAAGAAAATGATTGAACTTATTAAAGAATTTGGAATGGCTATTCTGTGGCTATTTCTCGGCTACTTAATTGGGGAACGTGCAGCAAGAAAGGAGAAGAAAGATGATCAATAACGTTACATTAGTAGGGCGCTTGACAAAAGACCCTGAATTAAAATATACGCCGTCGAATGTGGCGGTTGCAACCTTTACTCTGGCGGTCAATCGGAACTTCAAGGGAGCCAATGGCGAGCGAGAGGCGGACTTCATCAATTGTATGATGTGGCGCAAGCAAGCGGAGTTGTTTGCGGAATGGTGCAAGAAAGGTAATCTGGTCGGTGTGACGGGCCGCATCCAGACAAGAAATTACGAGAATCAGGAGGGGTGCAGAGTCTATCTGACTGAGGTGGTCGCAGATGGTTTTGAGCGACTTGAAAAGCGTGATGATACAGCTAACCGTTCGAACATTGAGGAACAAATGCCAGGATATGCCCTTGAAGAAGATGATTTTCCGTTTTAGTGGGAGGTAAGAAACATGGTTGGAATAACCTATCAGGAAATTCATCTCTTTGTTGAATTTTTGAAAGAGCAATACGGGCAAGGTCGTCCAGACTATATTGAAGCCCTGAACGATTTAGACGGTCTGGTGGAAGTCTCTTATAGAGAAGCTATTGAAAGATTTTTAGAAGATGAAGTACGATAAACAAACAGTAATCGACGGACTGAAACGGACAATCGAGCAAAACGAAGAGAAGATAATCGAGTATTCGAAACCGTGCGATTCACGGAAGAAACGCATTAGAGCTTTGGAGCGCGATTTGTTGAAGAAAAAGAATAAAGAATTAAGACGGAAAGTTGAGGAAATAGAAGATGAAAGTACAGCGATTGATTGAGAAGTATAAAGAGTTCTATGAAAATGTATTTGATTTTGGAGCAAAATTAGCTTGTCAGCTAATTTTACAAGACTTGGAACAACTAGACGAACTAGAAACAGGTCACGCAGACGAAGCGCCTCGTTATCTCAAGAACATACTAGCAAGATTACGAGAACTGTCAGACCATGATCGTGAAGTTTGGCTAAAGGCCATCATGGGCGAATTTAAGGAAGATTTCAGTCATGCGAAATGGCGTGAAGGCTACGAGATCGAGGAAGAGAAGAAATTTTTCGTGAAAATAAAATGTTTAAGCGAAGAATATAAGTACCTTAACTACTTTAAGTCTTGTCGTGAATGGCTTTTTAGTGAAAAGGAAGAAACTAAAGAATACCGTACAGCACACACCCGCAAACAACTAGAAGAAGCTGGCTTCGGATGGGTGTTCGATTGCCCAGGAATTGAGATTGAGGAGGTAGAGTGATGCCTAGAAAGGTACAAACAACGCTTACCAAAGATATGTATGACCATGTCGAAGCCATCAAAGAATATGGTGGTTATAGAAGCATATCAGAAGTGGTCAATAAAGCACTTGAAAAGTTAGTAAATGAACATACCGACAGTGAAATATATAAATATTATTTGCAAAAAGTAAGAGATGGAAGAAATGAGGACACAGAATGAGACGTTTTATCGTAATTTGGATATTATTATCTGCTGGATTGAACATCTGGCAGATGGACAGGATTCGAGATTTGGAAGAAAAGAAGCCTATGGTTGTCTATAAAGCTGATAACGCAGGCGCTGACATATTTGGACGTGTCGTTGAAAAAGGACGGCATGGGAAGTTGTATACAGTGACTATAAGAGATTATGGGATTTTCGTAGTTACTAGAGAACAGTTTGAGAAAATTAAGGTAGGGGATGAAATAATGTTGTGAAGATTGCTGTTGAATTGACGAAACGACCAGTGATTTTGAAAGGTTTGAAACCAGACGAACGTATCAAACTGGACACGATGCATTTTAAACGTGCAGACGCTTATGTGGTAGACGATGATCTGTTTATCTATTGGCAAGCGACTTTTAAAACTTTTAAAAGTATCTGGTTTTGTTTAGAGAATTTTAAGGCATATACG
>JAWETZ010000008.1:0-78714 GCA_032480835.1 Streptococcus mitis | reverse complement strand
ACGGATTTTTATCGCTCTGAATATCAAAAAAGAAAGGACGAAATTTGTCCTTTCTCGAGCTTAGCTTTTCTTCAACCCACTACAGTTGACAAAGAGCCATAAAAAGGAATTAAGCAACCAAACGCTACTTAATTCCTTGAAATTGTCTCATCACCTCTATTAGCCTTTAAATTTTGATAGACTCTATTTTCTAATCAATATGACCAATATTGTCAATATTAACCCTTTCAATCAATTCATTAGTTATCAAAACTAAGTTCATTAATAAATCCAAAAAGAGTACCACTATCAAAGCAAACTAAATAATTGAGTTATAGATGACTATTTTCACAAAACTGTTTCATCATCACGCTATCTCAGTACATAAACCATTTTTTCATTCATAGCTTTTGTCTTAATCTTGATCTTTTTTCTTCAATCCAAGAAATGCACCTACGGTAAACATTATTCCAGCAATGAATGGTGTAAAACCTTCTCTAACTGTTCCGGTTTTTGGCAATCTATCAGAATTGTTAGTATCCAATTTACTATCGATATTGGTATGTTTATTAGCTATATTCTCTGGTTCATTAAGATAAACTTCTTTCTTATTTTCAAAGTTTTTATCATTTTTATCAGGAACTGTAGCTGTAACATCCTTAGTTGAATCAGATCTTTGACTTTCATCTAATTGACTATAATTTACTTGTACAGGAACTGTAGTTTTGACATCTTTAGTTGAATCAGATTTGTGTGAATGATTTTCTCTTTGTAAGTCTTCTTTTCTGTGACTTTCATCTAATTGATTATGATTTGCTTGCACCTTATCTTTCTTTTTGGATACATCAAAAGTAGGTTTATTCTCCTCTTCTTTTTTCTCCTCTATTTTCTTGAATACAGGTTTTATAAGGGTATCTTTTGACACATTAATAACATAACCAGCATCTTTTTTCCCTTCGACACCAGAAATTTCCCAGCCATCAAATTGATAGCCTTTTTCTAATTCCCCCTTATAGACAGGTAAAATGAAATCTTCTTCCGACACTATCTTAGAACTCATTTCTTTTCCATTTTGAATGGTCACAGTCACCGTATGAGGTTTTAATTCGCTTACCTCTCCCGTATCTTTGTTTAAAATGAATTCTTTTACGGTCGTATTTCTTGCAAAATCTTTTACAACAATCTTAATGTTTAGTGTCTTATCTGTTAGTTGTTTAATATCATCAAATGATTTGTATTCTTTTCCATTTACATAAATATGTTTGTCTTGAATCTCACCATCGAACCCATTATTTCTTTTATCATTGATGTTAAAGACAACAGATTTTCCGTCAGCATATTCAATACTAGTATTTCCCTTAGGATCAATGTTTACTTCTGGTTTAACATTATCATATAAAAATTGATAGTGTACTCCAACCGCTTTCGCATTCAAATCGCTATAGCCAGTTTGAAGATAAACATTTCCATCCATATCTGTTACCTTATCTGGGAATCCGTTTGCTTTATAGTCTTTCATTCCCCAGTCCATGATGTCACCGTCTTTAACATTAAGCTTAATGTTAAAATCTCTAGTGTTATCAATGTGTAAATCTCCGTAGATTAAATAATTATCTACAACCGATTCATTAACTCTCAACTCCCAGTTAAAACCACCCTTATCAGAAATCTTACCTCTTAAATAGAATTCTGGATTTCGTACATAGATTTTATTAGATTTAGATGGATTAAAGTAGTTCTTGTCCATTGAAAGGTTTACTGGTTTTGCATCAATAAATAACGTAGAGCCATCTTCTTTTATAGCTTCTACATTGGACTTATCCTCTCCAGTGTACTCTTTATCATCTTTACCAAATAATACAAGTTTAGAAGAATCTGTTACAAGATTTCCATCTTTATCGATTGCCTCCCCTTTATCGTTCATTTTAAATCTAAACACTTGATACCTTACAATGTTAAAGCCGTCCAAAGCCGACATTAATACGGGTTGAGTACTTCTTCCATCTTCAACATTTCTACTATCAGCATAAATTATTTTTTCTGATAAGACTCTTAGATTAGGATTGGCCTTTTGGATTTTTGCTATATCTTCCTTGTTATAGACTCCATTTCCTTCTAACATATCCGTTTTTCCAGGATTATAGGTAGTCACTTTTAGTGCATATCCTTTTCTTAGAATGATGTTGTCTTTTAACAGATATTGTTGTTTTTCTGAATCAGAATAGATTTTACCAGATTCCATTTCCGTTAAATTGTTTGGTTTGTTTTTTGAAAGATCTCCTTCTCCTAATTCTATTACATTCCCATAACTTGATGCATAGGGATATTCTGTCTTAGTTTCCTTATTTTTTTCAGGCATTCTAATTTTAGTTTCAGCTTTTGTCTGATTATCATCTTTAACAAAGAATCTCATATCTCCTGCAAAAGCTAATCCATCCACAATATCATTAATATTAGCGTATAAATCAAATGTCATCGTTTTTGATTGGGAATCATACTTGGTCGTTTTGATTTCTATAGACTTATAGTTATTTCCATAGTATACCTTGGCCTTTTTAGAAACATTACTTATCTTTCCAAGAATTTCAAAGTGTCCATCTTTAGATGGGCTTAAAACACCATAAATTTTTGATTTGATTTCGTCAAGTTTTTCAGTTTCATATTCTAAGGCGCTACCATCGTCATAAGCAATGATATTTCCCTTATCATCGTATTTATAATCGTATTCCTCTGTTCTCTTACCAGTTTCACTTGTAAAGTCATCAACTTCTCTAAATTTCTTTTTAATGAGTTTCTTCAAGTCTTTACTTTCAAACTCTCTAATTGTTGAAATCGTTTTATGAATAGTCAAGCTAGATTTTTCTTCGATAGATTCTTCTTTTTCTTGATGATGTTCTACTTCAGTTGTATCTTTTTTAAGACTATCCTCTTTTCTATTTTCTAAATTTTTAAATTTAGATTCAGCAATCTCGCCAAGCTTTTGGTATTTAGATGAATCTTGATCAGGATCTACTAGATAATAGGAAATCATCCCCTTTTCATCAGCATGATCAGCAAATTTAATTCTATGAATCTTTGTGAAATTGCTAGAACCATCTAATGCAATGACTTCAATGATTTTTCCTCTTAAATCTCCTGCACCATTAATTTCATAAATGGTATTTCCGTCTTTGTCAAGTTTTCTATTTCTTCCTTGACCCTCACCTGCATAAGTTACTTCAAGATTTTTCTCAACCTCTCCATCTTCATTAACAAGAGCGGCACCAGCATACCAAACTTCGTTTGCAATCTCGTCAAATTTTTCAGGATGTTCTTTTTGATCTCTCGCAAATAAAGTTTCATTCTTATACTGATTTTTTACCTTGTGATAAGTATCCTTTGTGATCAGCTTAATTTTTTCAGGATTTGAAAAATCAACCGAAACAATCTTAGGAGCTGTGTTATCAATTTTTACAGGAATATAGGAAACCTGCCATGGGTAATCCTTGGTTAATCTATATTTAAATTTATAGAAATATTGACCTTCTGCAATCGGTTCAAATTGACCTCTTATCTTAGTAGCTGGATCTTGGTTATCCTTACTTTCTGGTGCATTTTCTTCTCTACCTCGAGGGTTATAAATGAGCCCGTCCCATTTCAAGTCACCCCAAACTTTTAGTTTAGAAGATTTGATTCCCTTTGCATCATTTCTCTTAGAGTTTAAAATTCCTTTAATAAAGTGTTCTCTCGAAATGACTTTTAAGTCTCTTTGATTTTCTCCCTCTTTATTTGTATTTACTATTGAAATCATTCCTTCTTCTGCACTTCTTAATACAAGTGGAGAAGGTGTTAATCCTCTCTCAAGTTGAGCATCTTGAGGATTTCCATTTGAATCTAAAGGATAAATTTTAGCAATATTAGAACCACTTGATGATGGTGCGTTGATCCCTTCGTTATTGAAAGCAAATAATTCTGGATTTTGATCTAGGGATGTTGTATTTTTATCTTTTCTATTTTGTATAACTCCTGCTGGATTAAATTTATCTATACCATGTTCTCCACCAATTCCCTTATTTAAGGTTCCTGGAATTTTTGGTTTACCATCATCATCATAACCTTCCATTGTTTTTGATTTTGAACCTTCTTCCCAGGCCCATTTATCAAGGATTGGTTCCTTATTCCAATCCCCAGCAAATCCCATTAGAGGCATCGATAAAGAAGGTTGGAAATTTGTTTTCTTACCATTGGAGTTTAGAGCTTCCATTTCTTCCACTGATTCAAAATGAATAAATGATTCTACAAATTTATTTTTATTTTTAGCCTCTCCAACGTTTATAACCGCATTTAAATCAAAGCTAGAATTTGCTCCTATGGTAAAAGTGTCATGCTCAAATGTAATATTTGCATCTTTTACTTTCTCTGGGTGAATTTCTGGAACAATTTGCTTCCCATCTGGAGATTTTTCATCTTTGTATGTTTCATCCAGTTTTAGTCTATCAGTTAGAGCATCTGTAGTTACCGCTGATGCTGAAACTTTAAAGGTCAAAGGTCTGTTTGATGTATTGTGAAGCTTAATTGTAAAGTATTTTTTATCTCCTTTTATTTCTTTAAGAGAAATAGAACCATAAGAGTTTACCAAACCTTTAGAATCCGTGTTTTTAAAAGTAGCTACAACTTCATTTCTCAAAGCATTGGCAATATTAATTAGCCCTGCCCCCTGTTGTCTAGGTGATGCAAAGTATTGACTCTTTTCTTTCCAAGAAGTCGCATCCATCATAGGCCGTGCAGTATTTTGTAGGGCTATTTTTGTAAGACTTGTAAGATCTATTTTGTCATCTCCCTCAAGATTTTTCAATACAGGTCTTTCAAGCATTTCCTTTAACTTTGGCCTAATCAAAACAGTAGAAGCTGCTACGATTGGAGTTGCCATACTAGTTCCTGACATATAGCCATAAGTTGATTTCCCATTAATGACATTGAGAGTGGATTTAATGTTTTTACCAGGTGCTGAGACATCAGGTTTTAAAAGTAAATCTGTTCTCGGTCCCCAAGATGTGGATCCTGCTGGAACTATGACATCTTCTTTATACAATTCTTTGTCTGTGTCAGGTGCAAACTTAAAGTCAATCTCTTTTTCGTCACCTACATTCGGTTTATTAGAATTATAGCTGGCCATATCAATTGGATAGTATTGCTCCAATTTATCTTTGAAATCTTCCTTACTATTTCTTTTAACATCAGTTTTTTTATCAGGATTAATCATGTTCCATAGCTTTACACCATCATCTCCTGAAATTGACAATACTTGACTTTTAGTCCCTTCATCCGCTTCATATCCCATGGCTGGAAGCTCTGTCCAATTATCTCTGTTATAGTAATTGACAGTATTTACAACCATAATGGCGCGTGCGCCCTTATCCGTTGCTCTTTTAAAAGCATCTTTTAAATCCTTGGTATAAATTCGATCCATTACTGCAATTTTGCCCTTAAGATCCAATCCTATCAAATCTTTGTCTTGCCCCTTGCCTATATATACAAAGTTTAATTTACTAGGAGCTTTTGAACCGTCTTCATTTGTTGTGATTTTATTCTTATCGAAAAAGGCCCCTATATTTCTGTATTTAAAACTTTCTCCACCTATATTGACTTTATCAAACTCAACTGTCTGATTTTTAGCAGAAGCGACCGCTATCGCATCTTCATGTGCTGCGGTTCGCGTTACATTTCCAGTATCGGTCATTTTCAGATTATTATTTGCCACTAAATCCCATGAAGAACTTGAAGCAGAAGTCGCATAGTTACCCGTAGCTACAACCATTGGAATGCCTGCTTTTCTTAACGCTCTAATAGCTTCCCAATATTTCTCACCTACAAGACCTGTTCCTGTAAAGCCAGATGATACCGAAACAACATCGACATTGTGTTTGATCGAATCTTCAATAGCATGAAACATTGTTTCATCTCCTGCGAAGCCAGATCCTGCGTCAGAGTACATTTTATAAGAGAAGATCTGTGCATTAGGCGCAATTCCATCTATTCCGTTAAAGTTTTTAATATCTTTTTCAGTATCATTTCCCGCAAGAATCCCTGCAATATGCATCCCATGTGGATCAAAATAATCGCTTCCATCATCAGCTTTTTCTACAGTAATTTTACCACCATTATAATAATTGAAAGCATGAGGAATTTTATCACTCAACCAGAAATTTTTATCAGTACCCTTTAAGTCTTCTTTTTTAAATCTCATTGAGTCTTTGGCATCATCATCGATTCTCATAGCCTTATGCCTATAATCTGTCCCAGTATCGATGTTTGAAATGACCATACCCCGACCATCAAAGTTTTTCCCAAATGGAGCATTGATAGATTTTAGGTAATCTATAGCCTCTTCAACTCCAATTTCCTTTCTGGCATGATTCATCATTGGCTGGACTTTTTGTGATCGTTCAACCGATGAGATACCTTCTATTAGTTTAATTTTGTCCAGATTATCTGGAGTTGTTTCTATTGCAACACCATTAAAAACCGTATCATAAGTATATAAAACTTTTGTATCCTTAAGATTGGATAATTCCTTGATTGCTTTTTCTCCAGATTCTTTATCTTTAAATTCAGCAATATAGACAAGTTTATCCTCTTTTTGGGGACTTTCTGGGTCTTTACTTGCAGACGAGTCCACTTTATCTTCTTTGGATTGATTGGAATCTTCTTTGATTTTTTCTTCTTCATTGCTAGTTTTGTTATCTATCACAGATTCTTTACTAACAACTTCTTTTTCCTCAATAACCGTTGTTTTCTTCTCTTCAGTATCCTTTGAAGTTTCTATAGTATTATGAATATCTTCAAGTTTTTCTTTATTTTCTTTTTGTTTATCTACTACTTTTTCTTTATCAGAGATAGTTAAAGCATCTTCCGAGCTAGATGTGTCTGCTAAAACTACCTCATTAGGGACATATGCTGCTAAAATAACTGCAGCTGTGGTTAATGACAATACTGTACTTTTTTTCATTTTAATTCCTTACATATTTATTTAACTTCCAATAGATAGAAAACTTTAACTTTGCTAGCCTTTGTTATAAAAAGTTTTACTAAGTATTATCTAGGAAATAGAGTAGTACATTTATATATAATTGTTAGCTCTCTGAAAAATAGTATATCAATTAAAAAAATTTAAGTCAAGAAAAATTAACATGCATTAATTTATTTTTTAACACGCATTAAAAATATAGAATCAAAAACTTTCGTAGTTAACTGGGGAATATTATCAGAACATTCACACCATCAAAAATAGTAGCAATCAACTTAAAGCACTAGCAACATCACAAAGTCAAACATCATTGATGAAATATCAGCGCTATTAAACAATATAAAAAACCGCTAAGAATAAGACTTAACGGTTATTTTCTACATATCTAATTTTTCAAATCCTCAGTCATGTCTTCACCTGTAGCCTAGGCTTTACGAGTGTCTTGCTCTAGCAACTAATACTCAATGAAAATCAAAGAACAAACTAGGAAGCTAGCCGTAGGTTGCTAAAAGCACTGCTTTTAGGTTGTAGATAGAACTGACGAAGTCAGCTCAAAACACTGTTTTGAGGTTGCAGATGGAAGCTGACGTGGTTTGAAAAGATTTTCGAAGAGTATAAGCTAAATCGGCGATTACACTTACAATATAGCGATCTGAGAATAGATGTCAAGAAATTTTCATCTCTATTAGAAAAAGCCTGTCCTAAGACAAGGCTTTGATATTCTATTATTTACGAACCCGCACTTTCATAGGCATCTAAGCCCCTATCCCAAAGTTTAAGGGAAATGACAAAGAAAACAAGGGAAATCAACATCAAACCTCCGATGTTAAAGATTACATCCTTGTCCTGCAAGAAATAGCTGGCAGGATAGTAGGCCGTAAAGGCAAAAGGCACGATAAAGCTGATCAACCAACGAAGAAGCGAATTGTAAATGGAAATCGGGTACTTGGCAAAATCATTAAACATATAAAAAATGTAAATCATAGCTCCTGATTGCTTGGTCCAAAAAGCGATGCTGGCTGTCGCGATTTTCAAAGAAGTATAAATCAAGGTCGCAAATGGTATGCAGACTAGGAAAAGCAAAAATTTTGGAAAGCTCCAAGCAATGCTTGATACTGTTGTCGCTAGTAAAATTCCACCGACCAATAGTTCGCCCAAGGCATCAATCTGAAAAGTTTCGACTAGGATGTGGAAGAGGGGATTGATGGGACGCGTCAGGTACTTATCAAATTCTCCTTTTCGCACCAAGCGCTGTCCTAGAGCCCAAAGATTGTCAAAAAAGAGATGGTCAAAACCCTTAGGAATCAAGGAAAATCCATAAATAAAGGCAATTTCTTGAAAAGTCCAACCTTCTAGGGAAGGGATGTGTTGAAAGATGACATTGAGAAACAAGAGGTTCAAGCCTTGGGTCAGAAAGACTCCCAAGACACCAACCACAAAATCGACCTTGTATTCCATGATTTGTTTGATGTACTGTCTGATAAAAATCAGATGCATGCGTTGATATTTTTTCATACTAACCTCCTTGAATGGTGATAAAGGACTGGACCCGTTTCCAAATCAACTGAGACAAGCCCATCATCACTAAGAGCCAGAAAAACTGCAAAGCGAGCGCCTGAATCATCTGACTGGCATCGTATTTCCCAACAATGATCATGACCGGAGTATAAATCAAGGATGAAAAAGGCAAGAAGGACAGAATATCTGAAACAACCTTTGGAAAGAAAGCCAAGGGAATCAAACTGCCAGACATAAAGGCCACTATGGAAGTCTTGAGTAGATTGGAACCCCAAAGATTTTTAAACACAAAGGCAGAAAAACCAAAACAGATATTAAAGAAAAAGTTAATCAGATAGGCCAGCGTTAAGCTAAAAAGATAAAGGACAGTTAATCCCAGCACTTCTACAATACCTTGCCCAGATAAGATTTTCATCAAAACAATGACGCTTAAAAATGGCAGGCCAACGCTGATAAAAATCAACCACTTGGAACCAAGCTCAGTGAAAAGATAGGAGGCTGCAAAATGCACTGGTCTCAACAATCGCATGATAATCGAACCATCCTTGACCTCCTCCCCAATCATAAAGGAGCTATCTGACCTAGTCAGAAGATTGGTCACAAAACTCATGATGATGTAGAGGGTGATATCTGCCATACTGAAGCCCTGAATCAAAGACTCTTGTGAGGAATCAAAGACTGCCTTCCAGAGATAAAAGGACACAAAAGCCCCCATGACATCGCCAATCCGATAGAGAATAAAGTTGACTCGGTAGGTGATCAATTCCTGAACACCTGCATTGATAAAGGGTTTATAACGTCTCCACAATTTGACCATCTTAGAGCTCCTTTCGATAGAAGCGACGGATAATATCCTCTATATCCGTATCCACCATCTTCAAATCGCGGATTTCAAAATCAGACAGGGTTTGCTTGATAATATCAGCTGACTGGTAGCGAGAACTATCGAATTCAATGTTGAGACTATTTCCTTGTCTGTCAATTGTCATATCCGAAAAACCTTCATAGTGAGAAACGATATGACTTTGACCTGGTAGCAGTTCAAAGGAGAGTGTCTTCATCTTACCAAAGGTCTCCTTGAGCTGGCTAACCGTTCCATCAAAAATCTCTTGCCCCTTATCAATCATAAAAATCCGATCACATAGTTGCTCAATATCACTTAAGTCATGGGTGGTCAAGAGAATGGTTGTTTCTTCCTCCTGGTTAATCTGAGTAATAGCCCGACGAATATTATCCTTGACCGAAACGTCCAAACCAATGGTCGGCTCATCTAAAAAGAGAACCTTGGGATTGTGAAGCAAGGAAGCCGCAATATCCGCCCGCATGCGCTGTCCCAGTGAAAGAGTCCTCACGGGGTCTTTGATAAAATCCTTCAAATCCAAGACTTCATTCAAAAAGTCCATGCGCTTATGGAAGAGCGAATCTGGCACATCGTAAATCTCTTTCAAGACCGTGTAGGTCTCTTGTAAAGCCAAATCCCACCATAACTGGGTTCGTTGTCCGAAAACGACTCCAATATCCTTGACATAATCTTGGCGATTGTCCTGCGGAATCTTACCATTAATCCGACAAAAACCAGATGTCGGTTTTAAAATCCCTGTCAGCATTTTGATGGTGGTTGACTTCCCAGCACCATTTGCTCCGATAAAGCCTAAAATCTGCCCCTTTGGTACCTCAAAGGTCAAATCCTTGACCGCTTCAAAGGTCTGCTTTTCAGGATGAATAAAGGAACGCAAAGCCCCCTTCAAGCCTGGTTCCTTAACAGTCTTCACAAAATTTTTCTGAAGATGTTCCACTTCTATCATTGCCATATCTATCTCCCTATCGCAAGGAATAGCAACATTGTGTTTTTAACTACAAATATTCTAAATCCTTACTTTCTACACCTTCTACATTTTATTATTACAGAAAGCTTTATACCAACCTATTATAGTCCAATAAAAACTAGAATGCAAGCGTTTGCCTAAAATTTGTGAAATTGAAAATTTTTCTCTTAAAGTGGGACTTTTATACTCAATGAAAATCAAAGAGCAAACTAGAAAGTTAGCCGCAGGTTGCTCAAAGCACTGCTTTGAGGTTGCAGATAAAACTGACGTGGTTTGAAGAGATTTTCGAAGAGTATTAGTCCAAAATTCTGGCTTAATAGTCTCCTGAAAATACCAAAAAACCTGCCCAATGGGCAGGATAGATATAAAGTAAAATATTTCTAATTTAGTATGTTAAAACCCATAAAAATCTAAAAACCTAAACGTTCTTGATCCCAATTACCATAATCATCGTATCCAAATCCATCAGGATCCATCGCATCAATACCACACTGTTCTAAAAAACGAAAGCAGTCTTTGCAATAGTAAACTCCATCAGTATGATCACTACCATCCCAATTAAGCTCTCTCTTAGTGAACTCTCCACCACATTCTTCGCACGTATATAATTTTGACATAATACTACCTCTTTTTAATTTTCATTAAAATTTTCAATGTAGTCAATTATTTTTAATTTCATCGATTTTGTAATAGGATATTTTTTAACCAATTCAATAGCTTCTTCCTTAGAAGATGTTTTAAGATGTTCTTTAAGAACAAGCTTTGTGACTTCTTCATAACCTACTTCTGCTATTTTATCAGCTAATAAACCAATAGTTGCTAAAAGAGCTATTCCTCCAAGCATACCAAAAGGTCCAAGCGCAGCTAAGGCTGCTGTCAATGCTGCTCCACCTGCTAATCCTGTCGCACTCATAGCTATCATTAGTACTACACCAGGTAAACCAAAAGCTGCTATTTTTTTTACAAGTTCATCCATTGTAACACTCCTTTACTTTATATAAAATTAACTTGCTTTAATTGAACAAACAATTATATATGCATTAACTATTCCAATTCTATATTTTTTGTTCAGTATTTTTGCACATTCTAAGACACTTAAGTCTCCATATTCTATGAAATCTATTTCTGGTCCTTTATTGTTTATCAAAAAGTCCGTAAACTTTTTTGTAATTATGTTCTTTCTAACCAATAGAAAGATACACAAAGAAACTAACAATAAAATAAATGCCAATTGAATATCCATAAAAACACACCTCTTAATTTTTTTAAAATAGTTTTACTATAATTATCTAAATTAAATTCTACTTCTCCTCTTATTTAGTTAAATATAGTATAGTACAATATTTTTAAGTTGTCAATTATTTTATACAAATATTTTGTTCTTATCAATGTAAACTATTTTATCGTAGACAACTATTTAAATTATATTTTATTTTTGTTATAATAGAAATAGAAAATTATAGGTAAGAAGATATGTTAAAAGAAAAATATCCATCAACTGAAGATACAAGATTAATTCTACAAAATAACCTAAAAGCTATTAGAGAGATTTTGAATTGGACAAGTTCAGATCTCGGAAACCTTATAGGAGTAACTAAACAAACCATCAGCAATCTTGAAACTCAAAATAGTAGATTAACAAAACTCCACTATATTGCATTACGTACCGTAATAGATTTTGAAATTGAAAATTTAAAAACGACAGATCAAGACAGAGCTGATAGAGCAGAAATGTTGCTAAATTTATTTGATGAATCAGAAAAATATGCAGTATCTGAGAATAAATCGTTAGATTTTGAACAAATTAGTGAAGCATCTTCATTAATTGCAACCACATCTACTGTCAAAAATGCTGCTACAGTCATAGGATCACTTGCTGCAATTATTGGGGCACCAGTTGTTGCAGCCTTAATGAACTCAAAAGATAAGAAATAATATTTATTTTGAAAAAATAAAACAATAAGCAAAAGACGATCAATCATCTAATCGTTTTTCGCTTATTTTTTATTTATATAATAATAAATTTTTGTTTAATCAAAAAACCCACCCAATGGGCAGGTTCTTTCTGTATTATTCAGCTAGATTAAGCTTTACCTTCTGAACCGAATACGTCGATACGTTCTTCAACTGATGCTTGGATAGCTTTTACACCATCAGCCAAGAATTTACGTGGGTCGAAGAGTTTCTTCTTGTCGTATTCTGCTTCGT
Organism: Streptococcus mitis; assembly: GCA_032480835.1. Classification (GTDB taxonomy): domain Bacteria; phylum Bacillota; class Bacilli; order Lactobacillales; family Streptococcaceae; genus Streptococcus; species Streptococcus mitis_DK. The sequence continues at coordinate 66,177 of JAWETZ010000008.1, read as the reverse complement.
TTGCTTCGTAGTCACGAGCAAATTTACGAGTTGCGTTAGCGAATGCGATTTGGCATTCAGTGTTAACGTTAACTTTCGCAACACCAAGCTTGATAGCTGCTTGGATTTGCTCATCAGGAATACCTGATCCACCGTGCAATACGATTGGGAATCCAGGAAGAGCTTCTGTCAATTTTTGCAAGTGGTCAAGGTCAAGACCTTCCCAGTTTGCTGGGTAAGGACCGTGGATGTTACCGATACCAGCTGCCAAGAAGTCAATTCCAGTTTCAACCATTGCTTTAGCGTCTTCGATTGGAGCCAATTCACCTTTACCGATGATTCCGTCTTCTTCACCACCGATAGTACCAACTTCAGCTTCTACTGAGATACCTTTAGCGTGTGCTTTTTCAACAACTTCTTTAGCCAATTTAAGGTTTTCTTCAACTGGAAGGTGTGAACCGTCAAACATGATTGAAGTGTAACCAACTTCGATACACTCAAGTGCATCTTCGTAGTGACCGTGGTCAAGGTGGATAGCTACTGGTACAGTGATACCCATTGATTCAACAAGGTTAGCGATCAAGTTGCGAGCAACTTTGTAACCACCCATGTATTTAGCAGCACCCATTGAAGTTTGGATCAAAACTGGAGCTTTTTTAGCTTCTGCTGCACGCAAGATAGCTTGAGTCCACTCAAGGTTGTTTGTGTTAAATCCACCAACTGCATAACCATTGTCACGAGCTGCTTGGACAAATTTTTCTGCTGAAACGATTGCCATTTTATCAGGCCTCCTGTATATTTTTATGGGTCATCCCATTTACATTGTTCATTTTATCACTTTTTGACAAAAAAATCTAGTTTTTCCCGTAGTTTCGATTGAATTTCTTCTAGCGCCATCTATGTAAACCCTTTCTCTCCCTAGTCTTGAGCGACTTTTGGAATAGCTATAAAGAAGGTTAAACGATTCTCCTGCACCTCAAAACGATAAGGTAATTTTTCATGTTCTAATAAACTCTTAACCACAAAGAGCCCCATCCCAGACCCTTTGGCCTTGCGACTAGCATTGTCAGAAAAAGACTGGGCTAGTTTTTCTTGTTCTTCTGGGCTACAGCTATTCTCGATAAAGAGTTCTCCTTCTCTTTCTCCAATGCCAACCAGACCACCTGGAACAGAGTGCTTAATAGCATTGCTGATGAGGTTAGAAAGAATTAATTTCATGACAGATGGGTTTAGACAAGCCTGCTGATGGGTCAAACTATTGGCTATCTGGAGTTCTCTTTCCTTGGCGAGCAAGGCATAATCCTTAACCAGACTTTGCGTCATATGGTATAAGTCAATTTGTTCCCTATCATCTCGCAATTCCTGCACAGACGAGAGAGAAAGTATCTGGAGAACATGGTGATTAAGTTCATCCACAATTCCTAAGGCAACTCCCAGATAGTGGTCTCTATCCTTATAACGCCCGACATTTTCTTTCATGTTTTCGATCAGGATTTTCAAACTAGCCAGCGGTGTTTTCAATTCATGAGAAGCCCCTCGTAGGAATTCGACCTTCATCTTTTCCAGCTGGAGAATAGCTTCATTCTTGTCATGCAAGTCCGCAATAACAGTCAAAAGATGCTGGTAGAGGCTATTGATTTGTTCCTTGAGATCACCAATCTCATCCTTAGAATCCACACGTAATCGCACTTGGGCATCCAAATCCATCATCCGACGGGTCACCCGCTTGATTTCCAAGATCGGGGCCACAATAGTCCTAGCGTAGATATAGGCTACCAAGAGGGAAATCAGAAAGGATGCCAACAAGGTATAGGGAAGAAACTGGAGACTGATTTGCTCTGCTTCCTTTTGCAAATCCATGGAAGCTAAAAATTGCAGAGTCATGGTACCACCGTCCTGCGTTATCACCTCCCGCTCCTCTATAAAGAGGGATGTTGTCTGGCGGCCCGTATCCAGAGGAAGACTATCCTTGACTTCTAACTTGTCCTCGGTCATCTCACCCTTTACTGTCCCCTTGATCTCACTGGTCTGGGAATACAAGTCTAAGACTTGCTCGATACTCTGCCTATCCTTACCTTCTAGGGACTGGGCAATGTCTGTCGCTTTTTGACCAATGCTTTCCTGACGATGGCTCAGATAAGTCGAGGGAAAAAGAAAATAAATGGCCAAATGAAGGCAAATAACTAGAACACTAAAAATCGAGAAGGTGTAGATAAATATCTTTGTAAATAAACCTGTTCGTTTCATTTTCGCTCCAATTTATAACCAACATTGCGCACAGTGAGGATGCAGTCCAAGTCTAACTTTTTCCGCAGTTCCTTGATATAAACATCAATGACACGGTCAAAGGGAACCTCATCTGTCGCTTTCCAGACAGCATCTATTATCTGAGATCGGGTCAAGGCCCTCCCTTCATTTTTCACCAGATAGTCTAAAATTTCCAACTCTTTGGCATTGATAGCTACTTCCTCTCCTGCTAGGCTTGCACTGTAGCTCTCAAAATCCACCTTGGCATCCTTATAAGAAAAGATTCGTCCCGTATCATAATAGCGCTTGAAAATCGCGTCCACCCTTACTTTTAAGAGGGAAAGGGAGAAGGGTTTTTCCAGATATCCATCTGCTAGCGAAGCAAAGGCACTCATCTTGTATTCCTCATCCTGAAAGGCTGTCAGCATCAATACAGGCACCTGACTGGTTTTACGAATCTCAGCTAGGACTTCTAGACCGTTGAGCTTGGGCATCTGAATATCCAGTAAAACCAAGGCTACCTCATAGCTGGAAAATTTTTCTAAAGCTTCTTGCCCATCTGCAGCCTCAATGGTTTCATAACCACAATCCGTCAAATAATCACTGACCCCCTCACGGATCATCTCTTCATCTTCTACAATTAAAATTTTCATAGAAAAACGTTTCACATTCCTTTAAATTTCTTGTAAATCATATCGGTTTCATCCTGAAAAACAAAGGCCTTATCAAGATGAAATAGACAAAAATGCTACCTATATTATACCCCATTTGGGGGAGAATAGGTAGCAAGTTTGTTATTCGCCATCAAGCAAGAGCTCTTTTGGTTGTTTTCTGAGGAGATTGCTTGAAGCAAGCGCCATAACGAGAACCACTAGAACCAAGGCTAGGACAAAGACGATGATAAAGTCTGATGTCTGAATAGAAATATCTAGGCTCGACAATGTCTTGCTAAAACCATCTACTTCTGCACCGCCACCAAGGTTAGAGGCTTGAGCTGCCTTACTTGCTTGCTTGGCAACACCTGAAGTGACATTGGCAAGGACAGTGTTTCCGATTGCACGCGCTGTGTAAGTAGCTAAGAAATAAGCAGAAACAAGAGCAGGGATGGCAATCAAGATGGATTCGGTGATGAATTGACCCAAGATACTTGCCTGCTTAAGACCGATAGAGAGGAGAATTCCCACTTCCTTGCGACGAGCGTTAATCCAAAGGCTGAGCAAGAGGGCTAGGAGAAGAACTGAGAAGCTCAAGCTACCCCAGAAGAGGAGGTTGGCCATCTTGTACATACCAGAGATGGATTGCTCAAGAGCTGGGTAGTTAGATGAGCTCTTAACGAGTGTGTAGCTCTTCCAGTTAATACCACTGATACCATTCAACTCTTTCATGACGTCATCCAAGTTCTTGTCTGCTGTTACAAAGAAGGTTGCGTCCCCATAAATAGCTGTGTCTTCTGTGTATCCATAAAGTTTAGCAGCCGTATGAATGTCTGTGATAGCTGTGTTTTCATAGAGTTCTTGTGAGTAGGTTACTGCCGACTTATTGTGACCATCAAAGAGTCCCTTGATTGTCACTTCAACTGTTTCCTTGGCTCCTTTTTCATTGTCTGCATCATAGACATTAGAGTCCAATTTGACCTTATCTCCAACTTTCCAGCCGTGTTTGGCTGCCAAGTCCTTGTGCAGGAGGATCTTGTCTTTGTCGTCGTTTGTTAAGTGCTCACCTTCGACTAATTTATAAGATCCAGAGACAAACTTGTCTTCTTTAGAGGAATCATTAACACCTGTAATCATCAAGCTACTTCCAAAATGTTTAGCACGGTCAGGTGTCAGATTTTTCTTGGTTTCTGGCGTTTCGATCAGTTCATATCCAGTCAAATCTCCAATGGCATTAATGCGTTTCACATAAGACTCGATGGCCTTGTTTTCGGTGATTTTTTTGATGTCCTCACCCTTGATATTCCCAGCACCACGAGGCGTTCCTTGATTAACGCGACGATTGATTTGCATGGAGAAGCTATTGGTGATATTTTTAAAGGTCTCCTGAGAAGCCTTGGCAGTAGCTCCCTTGATCGACAAGCCGACCAAACTCAAGCTCGCCATGAGGAGAATAATCAGGAAGATAACAATCGATTTGAAAAACTTCCTTGTAACATAGGCAAATGCATTGTGTAACATAGGTTCCCTTTCTAGATGTTGTTCTATTTTTTAGTTCTAATACTCAATGAAAATCAAAAAGCAAACTAGGAAGCTAGCCGTAGGTTGCTCAAAGCACTGCTTTGAGGTTGTAGATAAGACTACCATATCTACGGTAAGGCGACGATGATGTGGTTTGAAGAGATTTTCGAAGAGTATAACTGAAAAAGCTCATATTATTTCGTCATATTGCGAGTTTCAGTCAATTTCTTATCCTTCAATTCAAGTGTAATATCTGACGCTTGTGCTACTTCTTTGCTGTGGGTGACGACGATGACACATTTACCTGTTTTCTGGGCAAGTGATTTGAGCAGTTCGACAATATCTCCAGCAGTTTTAGGGTCCAGATTTCCTGTTGGCTCATCAGCTAGAATAACTGGAGCTTCTGATACCAGACTACGAGCGATGGCAACACGTTGCTGTTGACCACCTGATAACTGGAGAACATTCCGCTTAATCTGACTTTCATCCAAACCAAGCTCAAGAAGTGTATCCTTGCTTGCTTTTTTATTGACCAAGCGGATATTTTCCAGCGGAGAAAGATAATCTATCAAGTTATAATTTTGAAAGACCAGGGAAATATGGTGCATACGATGGTACGAATAGCCCTTCTTACGAATGTCCTCTCCTTGGAAAAGAATCGAACCTTCAACAGGACTATCTAGACCAGCAAGTAGGGACAAGAGAGTGGATTTTCCTGCTCCCGACTCACCAATGATACTGTAAAATTTCCCGGGTTCAAAATTATAATTGATCTGATATAGGACTGCTTCAGCAGTGTTCTTATAACGGTAGGTAACATCTTGTAATTGTAATAAAGTCATGATTTCTCCTTCTTAACTAATAGATGATAAAATTTCTTTCGGCGATTTTCTAAATAAGAATAGGAAACAAAGGGCTACAGACAAGCAACTAAGCAGAACTAGAAAAACATAGGATTCTGCAAAAGATAGGGTGCTGGTTGATAAACTGCTTGCTTTGGCTAGTGTATCTTGTAAGCTTGCCTGATCTCCACTTGCTAGTAGAGTTTGGAGTAGATAAGATGTAATGGCGTTTCCTGCAACAAATGCTGGAAGCAAAGCTCCGAGAGATACCAAAACTACCTCTAAACAGAATTGTAGGAAAATCGAGCTCTTGCCTTTTCCAAGTGCCAGAAGGATTCCCACTTCATAGACTCGTTCTCTCAACCAGAGAGACAAAACCAAAATTAAGGCTCCTGCTCCTGCTATCAACATTCCATAAAGGAAGATGGTCAGAAAGGTTTGGAAGGTAGCAACTGAGTCTTTGATTTGTTCAAAAGCCTTGCTTTCCTTCTCGACTTGGTAGCCTTGATTCTCCAAGGCCAAGTTTTCCACCTGCTTCATAAGTCCATCCATTTCCTTAGGATTTTCTACATAGAAGCGAGCTGCACTGACTTGAGATTCACCATTTCCCAAAAGGGTTTGGCTACTTTCATAGTCTGTAAAGACCTGGTTTTCACTGAAGTCTGAAGACAAGCCTGTAAATTTCTCTTGTTTTTTACCAGAAAAGATGCCGACAATCTCAAACTCTACTGTTTGCCCTTTTCCAGCTTCTGACTGACCAGCATCCAAGCCAATCTTATCATGAAGAGAAAGACCGTTCTTCTTAGCCAACTCTTCGTGGACAAGTATTTTCCTTGAATCTCCTTTTTGAAGGTGTCGCCCTTCTTTTAGATTGAAAGCCGAGCTAGTAAAGCTCACATCCTTAGATGAATCCTCAAGAGCTGTTAAGCTCACCAAGTTCTTGTCCGCAGCTGACAAGTCATCACGTTCGACGCTCTGCTCACCACTCACCGCTTCCTTGTCTTTCAGTTTTGCGACCGTCTCGAGTTCAGGAGAGACATTTTCCAGTCCCTTAATCTTGCTTACAGATGCTAGGTCTGACAACTTGAAGGTCTGACCATTTTCTATCTTCTTAATAGAAAAAGATGTGTTGAGTGATTTATAAAGATTGGTTTCCACTGTTTTGTTGGACTTCATCAGAGTCAAACAGGCTGAAATTCCAGCCAATAGGACCAATAAAATCAGAAATAAAATAAAACTTCTCAGTCGTTTTCTGCTGACATAAGCCCAAGCTCTTTGGATTGGATTCATTTGTCACCTCCATATTTGTAAGACTATTATAAAATTCAAATATGAAATGTTTATGAAATGCAAAAAAAGAGCAAAAATTTTTTTGCTCTACTTAAATTAGATGAAAACAAAAGAGCTAGCCTAAGCTAACTCTTATCCTATGCGGAGAGAGGGACTTGAACCCTCACGACCTAAAGCGGTCACAGGATCCTTAGTCCTGCGCGTCTGCCAATTCCGCCATCCCCGCGTCGATTACTTTACTAGTATATCAACTTTTAGGACTCTTGTCAACACTTTTTTTCAAATTTTTTTCACTTCATCAACTAAATTACTCTGAAATTTCATTTAGCTTTTCATCTACTAACTTAGCTCCAAGTGTATTTTTGAAATGACCTAGAGCAAATTGATGATTTTCAGGCCAGATAGAAGCAACAGCTGGTTGAACAATCTCGATGTCATATCCTAGATTATAGGCATCTATAGCTGTATGCAGGACACAGATATCCGTCAAGACTCCTGTTAAGATAACTGTAGAAATTCGACGCTCTCTCAAACGGATATCCAGGTCAGTCCCTGAAAAAGCTGAGTAATGGCGTTTATCCATCCAAAAGACACGACTATCTGAACCATGTTCTTGATAAAAGGTCCCCAAATCTCCGTATAAATTCCGTCCACTAGTCCCAATCAAATTGTGAGGAGGAAATAGCTTGCTTTCTGGATGGAAACAATCGTTTTCTTCATGAGCATCGATGGTAAAGAAGATGTAGTCTCCACGTTCAAAAGCTAATCGAGTCACCTTGCTAATGGCGTCTGAAATTGCTTGGGCTGGAGCTCCTGCTGTCAATTTTCCACTATCTGCAACAAAATCTTCTGTATAATCAATCGAAATCAAAGCCTTAGTCATTAGTAATCTCTTTTCTTCACTTCTTCAAAAATATCTGTAATCAAAACCTTGAGGTAGGTTCCCTTCATTCCAAGTGAGCGACTTTCAATAATTCCCGCAGACTCAAGTTTACGAAGAGCATTGACAATCACAGAACGGGTAATACCGATACGGTCTGCAATCACAGACGCAGTCAACTGCCCTTCATTTCCATTTAATTCCCCTAAAATCGCTGAAACAGCACGGAGTTCTGAATAAGAAAGAGTGTTGACTGCCATGGTGACGGCAGTACGGCGACGGATATTTTTCTCATCTTCTTCTCGTTGGAAGTTAAGAAGCTGAATCCCAACAACGGTACTGGCAATCTCAACAAGAATCAAATCCTCATCTTCGAATTTTTTATCATTGCGCCAAATAATCAAAGAGCCCAAGCGAATTCCTGATACATGAATCGGTGCAATAGTCGTCAAACCATCTGGAAAGTCGGCACGACTTTCCACAGGAAAAATGCTTAAATCATGATCAACTGTCAGATTGGCTTCTGTATCGTAAATCATGTTCGCACCTTGAATGTAGTCATCTGGGAAAATCTTAGTTTGGAAGAATTGCTCTACACGATCTGTATTGGTTTTGTAACGCATAAAATAGCCAAGGAGACGTCCCTTGCTATTAACGATACAGGCGTTACAGTCGATAATATCTGCCAATTGACGGGTAATCGCATTGTAGGGAAGCTCTTCCTGCAACTGCTCGTCTGAGCGCTTCAGGATAGAAGTAATTTTTCTAGTTTTTTCTAATAAATGTGCCATTTTTCACCTCGAATTTAATCGCTATCATTATAACATAAACAGCTTGAATTTTCAATTATTATCTGAAAATTGCTTATTTAATTGCAATTTGAAAAAACAAGAATATTTTTAATTAAAGTGCCTCTTTTCTATTGACAAGACCTCTATTTTTGTGTATTATAATATTACAAGAAGATAATATATCTATTTTATTTATCTTTCTTTTTCCATTCGGTCTCCTTATATAAAAAAGCGATTCATTTTGAACCGCTTTTTCTTATTTATCGCCCTTGTTACGAATAACAAAACCTGTTTTCTTTTCGCTTGAAGTATTGCGTGGTTTTTTATTGTCTTTATTACGGTAACGTCTGTCTTTATCAAAACGATCATTGCCACGACTTCCTTTTTTGAAATCATCACGACGACCATTGCCACGGCGATCACGGTCTCGACGGTCGTCCCCACGACGGCCTCCACGACCTCCCTTAGCTTTACCACCGAATCCATTACCTGATGGTTTAAATGGCAGTGGTTTTTCACGTGCAATCTCCACTTCAGGAAGACTATCTGGGTCTTGAACAGTCAGACTCAAGATATACATTGCCAATTCTTCTGGAGTAAATTCGGTAGCCAGCTTACGAGCATCCTTACCAAATTTCTCAAAGTTGGCACGGATAGTCTCATCTGCAAAATCACGTTCGATTTTCTTGAGAGCTACGTGTTTTTTAGCTTGGAAGGCTTCTTCTGCACTTGCAGGTTTGAGACCTTTCATGCGTTTCTTAGTCAAGTTTTCAATGATTTGGAGGTAGCCCATTTCATTTGGTGAAACGAAAGTAATAGACTGACCTGACTTACCAGCACGACCTGTACGACCGATACGGTGAACATAACTTTCAGGATCTTGTGGAATATCATAGTTATAGACATGGGTCACACCTGAAATATCTAAACCACGCGCTGCAACGTCTGTCGCAACCAAAACATCAAGATTGCCATTTTTAAAGTCACGAAGGACACGAAGACGTTTGTTTTGGTCTAGGTCTCCATGAATTCCTTCTGCACGGAAGCCACGGATTTTCAAACCACGAGTCAATTCATCTACACGGCGTTTGGTACGACCAAATACGATAGCAAGCTCAGGCTGTTCCACATCCATGAGACGAGTCATGGTATCAAATTTTTCTTGTTCTTTGACTCGGATATAGTATTGGTCAACCAATTCTGTTGTCAATTCCTTAGCAGCAATCTTGACATGCTCAGGTTCTTTCATAAACTGAACACCGATACGTTTGATAGCATCTGGCATAGTTGCTGAGAAAAGCAAAGTTTGACGGTTTTCAGGGACACGAGAAATGATAGCTTCGATATCTTCAAGGAAGCCCATGTTGAGCATTTCATCCGCTTCGTCAAGGATAAGAGTTTCAATATCTTGTAATTTCAAGGCCTTACGTTTAATCAAGTCCAAGAGGCGACCTGGAGTTCCCACCACGATATGGGCACCAGATTTAAGAGCCTTAATTTGCTTTTCAATGCTTGATCCGCCATATACTGAACGGACTTTGACTCCCTTACTACGACCAAAGCGGAAGAGCTCTTCTTGACTTTGGACAGCTAGTTCACGAGTTGGAGCGATGACCAAGGCTTGGATGGTCGCTTCTTCTGTACGGATTTTTTCAAGGGTTGGCAAGCCAAAGGCTGCAGTTTTTCCTGTACCAGTCTGAGCTTGACCGATAACGTCCTTACCTTCAAGAGCTAAGGGAATAGTTTGTTCTTGGATCGGACTGGCTTCTACAAAACCAGCTTTTTCAATCTCTGCTAGCAAATCAGCAGACAAGTTTAATTCATTAAATTTCACGTTCTTCTTCTTTCTAAAGGTGGTGCGAAGCCACCCTATAGGGCTTAGTTTATACTTTTCTTTTTATGACGTATTTTCATATACTGGATACAAAATCGTGTTGCTTCTTTTCCACAAAAGAAAAGTACTGTTTTCTTTGCAACCTATCTAGTATAACACAAGAACAGAGCAAAAGATAGCCCAATCCATCGATAAACTCATGTAAACGATTTTTCAGAGAAAATAAGGATGAAATTTCCACTATTTCATAAACTTTTTTAAAGCGTAGCAGAATTGTGCAAAAGTTTTTTTCTTGTGCTAGAATGAAATTCGAATAGGAGGAACTCTAAATGTTAACTTATGATTTAATCGTTATCGGATTTGGTAAAGCTGGTAAAACACTAGCTGGTAAATTGGCTTCAGCTGGCAAAAAAGTTGCCCTCGTTGAACGTAGCAAAGCTATGTACGGTGGAACTTGTATCAACATCGGATGTATCCCAACTAAAACTTTGCTAGTTGCTGCTGAAAAAGACTTGTCTTTTGAAGAAGTGATTGCTACCAAAAACACTATCACTGGTCGCCTCAACGGTAAAAACTATGCGACTGTTGCTGGTACAGGCGTAGATATCTATGATGCGGAAGCTCACTTCCTTTCAAATAAAGTCATCGAAATCCAAGCTGGTGATGAAAAGAAAGAACTGACTGCTGAAACAATCGTCATCAACACTGGTGCTGTTTCAAACGTATTGCCAATCCCTGGACTTGCTACAAGCAAAAACGTCTTTGACTCAACAGGTATCCAAAACTTGGACAAATTGCCTGAAAACCTTGGAGTCCTTGGTGGTGGAAATATCGGTCTTGAATTTGCTGGTTTATACAACAAACTTGGAAGCAAGGTCACAGTCCTAGATGCCTTGGATACTTTCCTTCCTCGTGCAGAACCTTCCATCGCAGCTCTTGCTAAACAATACATGGAAGAAGACGGTATTGAGTTGCTTCAAAACATCCGTACTACTGAAATCAAAAACGACGGTGACCAAGTGCTTGTTGTAACTGAAAATGAAACTTACCGTTTCGACGCCCTTCTCTACGCAACTGGACGCAAACCAAATATAGAACCACTTCAACTTGAAAATACAGATATTGAACTAACTGAACGTGGCGCTATTAAAGTGGACAAACATTGTCAAACAAACGTTCCTGGTGTCTTTGCAGTTGGAGATGTCAACGGTGGCCTTCAATTTACTTACATTTCACTTGATGACTTCCGTGTTGTTTACAGCTACCTTGCTGGAGATGGCAGCTACACACTTGAAGACCGTCTCAATGTACCAAACACCATGTTTATCACACCTGCACTTTCACAAGTTGGTTTAACTGAAAGCCAAGCAGCTGATTTGAAACTTCCATACGCTGTTAAGGAAATTCCTGTTGCAGCCATGCCTCGTGGTCACGTAAATGGAGACCTTCGCGGAGCTTTCAAAGCTGTTGTTAATACTGAAACAAAAGAAATTCTTGGAGCAAGCATCTTCTCAGAAGGTTCTCAAGAAATCATCAACATCATCACTGTTGCTATGGACAACAAGATTCCTTACACTTACTTCACAAAACAAATCTTCACTCACCCAACCTTGGCTGAGAACTTGAATGACTTGTTTGCGATTTAAGTTGAGATTTAATCGTATCGAACAGCCCTCTGAGGGCTGTTTTCATTTCTGCGAAATCTCATACTCTTCGAAAATCAAATTCAAACTACGTCAGCTTCACCTTGCCGTACTCAAGTACAGCCTGCGGCTAGCTTACTAGTTTGCTCTTTGATTTTCATTGAGTATCAAATCTGTCTTTTCCCTCTTTTATGATATAATAGAAACATGAACTTAAAAACTACTTTGGGCCTTCTTGCTGGGCGTTCTTCCCACTTTATTTTAAGCCGTCTTGGCCGTGGAAGTACGCTCCCAGGAAAACTTGCCCTTCAATTTGATAAAGATATTTTACAAAACCTAGCTAAGAACTACGAGATTGTCGTGGTCACTGGAACCAACGGAAAAACCTTGACAACTGCCCTCACTGTCGGCATTTTAAAAGAGGTTTATGGTCAAGTTCTGACCAACCCAAGCGGTGCCAACATGATTACAGGAATTGCGACAACCTTCTTAACAGCCAAATCGTCTAAAACTGGGAAAAATATTGCCGTTCTAGAAATCGATGAGGCCAGTCTATCTCGTATCTGTGACTATATCCAGCCAAGCCTTTTTGTTATCACCAATATCTTCCGTGACCAGATGGACCGCTATGGTGAGATTTACACAACTTACAAGATGATTTTGGATGCTATTCGTAAAGTGCCTACTGCCACTGTTCTCCTTAATGGAGACAGCCCACTTTTCTACAAGCCAGCTATTCCAAATCCTGTACAGTATTTTGGTTTTGACTTGGAGAAAGGTCCAGCCCAGCTGGCTCACTACAATACCGAAGGAATCCTCTGTCCTGACTGCCAAGGCATCCTCAAATATGAGCATAATACCTATGCAAACTTGGGTGCCTATATCTGTGAAGACTGCGGATGTAAACGTCCTGATTTAGACTATCGCTTGACAGACTTGGTTGAGTTAACCAACAATCGCTCTCGCTTTGTCATTGACGGACAAGAATACGGTATTCAAATCGGTGGGCTCTATAATATCTACAACGCCCTAGCTGCTGTGGCTATCGCCCGTTTCCTCGGCGCAGATTCCCAACTAATCAAGCAGGGATTTGATAAGAGCCGTGCTGTCTTTGGACGCCAAGAAACCTTCCATATCGGTGACAAGGAATGTACCCTCGTCTTGATTAAAAATCCAGTCGGTGCGACCCAAGCTATCGAAATGATTAAACTAGCTCCTTATCCATTTAGCCTATCTGTCCTCCTTAACGCTAACTATGCAGATGGAATTGATACCAGCTGGATCTGGGATGCTGATTTTGAACAAATCACTGACATGGACATCCCTGAAATCAACGCTGGCGGTGTGCGTCATTCTGAAATCGCACGTCGTCTACGAGTAACAGGCTATCCAGCTGAGAAAATCACTGAAACAAGTAGTCTGGAACAAGTTCTTAAAACCATTGAAAACCAAGATTGTAAGCATGCCTATATCCTTGCTACCTATACTGCTATGCTGGAATTCCGCGAACTGCTGGCTAGTCGTCAGATTGTTAGAAAGGAGATGAACTAATGGTTTATACTTCACTTTCCTCAAAAGCTGGCAATTACCCCTATCAGCTCAACATTGCCCACCTCTACGGAAATCTCATGAATACCTACGGGGACAATGGAAACATCCTCATGCTCAAGTATGTGGCTGAAAAACTAGGAGCCCATGTGACGGTTGACATCGTTTCACTTCATGATGATTTTGATGAAAATCACTACGACATTGCCTTTTTCGGTGGCGGTCAAGACTTTGAACAGAGTATCATTGCAGACGACCTACCTGCTAAAAAAGAAAGCATTGACAACTACATCCAAAATGACGGTGTGGTTCTCGCTATCTGTGGCGGTTTCCAACTATTGGGGCAATATTATGTTGAAGCTTCAGGTAAACGTATCGAAGGGCTAGGGGTCATGGGCCACTACACCCTCAACCAGACCAATAACCGCTTTATTGGTGACATCAAGATTCACAATGAAGATTTCGATGAAACCTACTATGGTTTTGAAAATCATCAAGGCCGTACCTTCCTTTCTGATGACCAAAAACCGCTGGGACAAGTGGTTTATGGAAATGGAAACAACGAAGAAAAGGTCGGCGAAGGGGTTCATTATAAGAATGTCTTTGGTTCTTACTTCCATGGGCCCATCCTCTCTCGCAATGCCAATCTAGCTTATCGCCTAGTCACTACTGCCCTCAAGAAGAAATATGGTCAGGACATTCAACTCCCTGCTTATGAGGATATTCTCAGCCAAGAAATCGCTGAAGAATACAGCGACGTCAAAAGCAAGGCTGACTTTTCTTAAACCAAGAAAAACCATATCAAAGAGCTCCGATAAGATAGCGGAGTTCTTTTTGTCTTTTCTTTTACCCTTCTCCCTTGCATTTTCTCTCTTTTTTTGCCAAAATAGAGGGGTAGAAAGAAGGTAGCATATGTCTAAATTACAACAAATCGTAACATATCTTGAATCAGAAAAACTAGACGTCGCTGTCGTATCTGACCCCGTCACAATTAATTACCTCACTGGCTTTTACAGTGATCCCCATGAACGCCAAATGTTCCTTTTTGTCCTAGCGGATCAAGAACCCCTCCTCTTTGTCCCAGCCCTTGAAGTTGAGCGTGCTACTAGTACTGTTTCCTTCCCAGTTGTGGGCTATGTGGATTCTGAAAATCCATGGCAAAAAATGAAACATGCTCTTCCACAGCTTGATTTCAAACGTGTCGCTGTTGAGTTTGACAATCTCATCTTAACCAAATACCATGGCTTGAAGACAGTTTTTGAAACAGCCGAATTTGAAAACCTCACTCCTCGTATCCAACGCATGCGCCTCATCAAATCAGCTGACGAAGTGCAAAAAATGATGGTTGCAGGTCTCTATGCGGACAAGGCTGTTAAGGTTGGTTTTGATAATATTTCTCTTGATAAGACCGAGACAGATATCATCGCTCAAATTGACTTTGCCATGAAACGTGAAGGTTATGAAATGAGTTTTGATACCATGGTATTGACTGGCGATAACGCTGCAAATCCACACGGTATTCCAGCAGCTAACAAGGTTGAAAATGATGCTCTTCTCCTCTTTGATTTGGGTGTTCTCGTCAACGGCTATGCGTCAGATATGACTCGTACAGTCGCTGTTGGTAAGCCTGACCAATTCAAGAAAGACATTTATAACTTGACTCTTGAAGCCCAACAAGCTGCTCTTGACTTTATCAAGCCAGATGTAACTGCTCATGAAGTGGATCGCGCTGCCCGTGAGGTCATCGAAAAAGCTGGTTACGGCGAGTACTTCAACCACCGTCTCGGTCACGGTATCGGTATGGATGTCCACGAATTCCCATCTATCATGGAAGGAAACGATATGATCATCGAAGAAGGCATGTGCTTCTCTGTTGAACCAGGTATCTATATCCCTGGTAAAGTCGGTGTTCGTATCGAAGACTGCGGTGTTGTTACCAAGGATGGCTTTGACCTCTTTACAAGCACCAGCAAAAATTTGCTTTATTTTGATTAATATTCTTCGAAAATCTTCCCACAATAAAAAAGCATAGTATCAAGTTTTTTCAACACCTGATACTATGCGTTTTTCTGATTTTTAAGACTTTTGACTCAGCCTCTTTATACTCAATGAAAATCAAAGTGCAAACTAGGAAGCTAGCCGCAGGTTGCTCAAAACACTGTTTTGAGGTTGTAGATAAGACTGATGGAGTCAGTAACCATATCTACGGCAAGGTGAAGCTGACGTGGTTTGAAGAGATTTTCGAAGAGTATTACTTAATCTTCTTGATACTTTGACTAATAATAAATCCTACAATCATCCCTACCATATTTTGCATGAAATTTGGTAGGATTTCGGGTAGGGCTGCAGCCCAGCCATTCATCAATGTAGAACCCAAGGCATAGCCCCCTACCATGGCAATCGTTGCTAAGATAAGACCTAACCACTGAGTTTTTCCTTTAAATCCTGCGAAAAATCCCTGCAAGCCATGGTTGACCAAACTAAAGAACATCCACTGAGGATAGCCTGATAAGAGGTCAATCAAGAAACCTGCTAGTCCTCCTACTACAGCCCCTTCACGACTACCAAAGTAGAAGGCCGCAAAGAAGACACCAGCATCTAAAAGAGTTAGAATGCCTGTCGGTGTTGGAATTTTTAAGAAATAACCTAGAACCACAGAGAGGGCGGTTAATAGGGATACAAGGGCGATTTTAGTTGTTTTGGTTTGCTTCATATTGTCTCACTCCATACTGGTCTGCTTGTGCAATAGCACGGTAAACGAAAGCCTTAGAGCTTTCTACTGCTGGTAAAAGTTCATCACCTTTAACCAAGTGACTGGCAATGCTAGAAGCAAAGGTACAACCTGCACCAGCATTTTGCCCTTGAATGACAGGATTTTCTAGGACTGTAAAGTTTTGTCCATCATAAAAGACATCTACAGCCTTGTCCTGACTAAGGCGATTGCCTCCCTTAATGATGACTGCTGGCGCTCCTAAGTCATGCAATTTCTGTGCTGCAGTTTTCATATCTTCAAGGGTTTTAATCTCTTGATTTGCTAGTAATTCTGCTTCAGGAAGATTAGGCGTAATCACACTGATATGAGGGAAAAAGCGAATCAACTCTTGGCAGAGCTCACTGACAGCCACGTCGTGCGTTTCCTTGCAGACCAAGACAGGATCCAGCACCACAGGCACTCCTGGGCGCTGCTTGATAAAGTCCAATGCTTTCTCAGCCACACTGACAGTTGGTAGAAGACCAATCTTAATCCCTGCAAACTCCACATCACGCAAGCTATCTAATTCATGTTGAAAAATGGTTTCGTCAGTTGGAAAGACTTCAAAGCCCTTTTCTGTTAAAGCTGTCAAGCAAGTCACTGCTACAAAGCCATGCAAGCCGTTCAAGGTATAAGTAGCCAAATCAGCTGACAGGCCACCACCACTAAAAATATCATTTCCTGAAAGTGCTAAAATACGATTATTCTTCATAACGAATCTCCTTTAAATACAAACCATTTGGTGCTGCAGTGGGACCTGCAAGTTGCCTGTCCTTCTTCTCCAAGATCAGGTCAATCTGCTCTACTGGCATGCGGTTATTGCCGATTTTAAGCAGTGTCCCCACCATATTGCGAATCTGCTTATACAAGAAACCATTTCCTGAAAAGGTAAAGGTCAAAAACTGACCTGTCTCATCAACTGTTAAACTAGCTTCTGTGATGGTGCGA
The DNA here is from genome assembly GCA_032480835.1 of Streptococcus mitis. Taxonomy (GTDB): domain Bacteria; phylum Bacillota; class Bacilli; order Lactobacillales; family Streptococcaceae; genus Streptococcus; species Streptococcus mitis_DK. The sequence goes on along the minus strand of JAWETZ010000008.1, from coordinate 49,249 downwards.
ACCTTATCCTCTACACTAGTCCCAGAGGCTGTAAAACCGGTAAAATCATGGGTTCCCTCTAGCTTTTTGATTGCAATCTGCATCCGTTCCACATCGAGTGGATAGGGAAAGTGAGTGGCATAGTGACGGCGCATAGGATTCTTGGGACGGCCCCTATCCACGATAAACTCATAGGTCTTACTGTGCTTAGCATAACGGCAATGAAAATCATCTGCCACAAGCTCAATCGAAATCACATCAATATCTTCAGGGGACTGAGTATCTAGAGCAAAACGGAGCTTCTCCTCATCCATTTGATAAGGCAGGTCAAAATGAATAACCTGTCCCAGGGCATGAACCCCACTATCTGTCCTACCAGCACCGTGAACAGTAATGGCTTGCCCTTTATTTAACTTGGTCAAGGTTTTTTCAATTTCCTCCTGAACACTACGCGCATGAGGCTGGCGCTGAAAACCAGCAAAGGCGTAACCATCATAGGAAATAGTTGCTTTATATCTCGTCATAACCTCTATTTTATCAAGAAAATAATCTGTAAACAAGGGTCTAAAATAAATATTGTCTGGGTACAAAAATACCGAAAGAAAAACTTAGGAAATGAATCCTAAGCTCTCTTTTGAAGTAGGTACATGACAAAGATAGAGATTACAATCAACCATGAGCCTAAAATGGCAAAGACCAACATCCCATTGTGAGTTAGTAACCCAATTGCACCTAGAACAAATGGGGTCGTAAAGGCTCCGAAACTACAGCCTAAAACTGCAAATGAGGTTGCTTGATTAAGGAGTTTGGCTGGAATTCGTTCAGAGACAAGTTGAAAGACCGTCGTCAAGGCTACACTGTAGGAAAAACCAGCCAGAATGCTTCCTGCCACCACCACCCACAAGGATGGAGACAAAGCAATCACAATTTGCCCTAAGCCAAAGGTAATACCAGACCAGAGGAGCAGCTTCTCTTTAAAAATAGAAATCAAAAAAGAAAAACTCACCCCAGCCACAATCCCGATTAACTGCATGACACTAAGAACAAAACTAGATAACTGGGCATCTCCAAGTCCCCTTTCCACCATCAAACTTGGAATACGGATGGTAATAGCCGTATTGGTACAAACTACAACTGCTGCTTCAATAGCTAGGATAAAAATCAAGCCTTTCATTTCCCGAGTTAAGCGACTTGCTTCCTTCTCCTTTTTCCTAACTTCTTTCTTTTCTTTTCCATAAGGGACAAAGAGCAGATAGAGGATCAGCACCAAAAATCCAGCACTATAGGCTAGGAAGGTAGCTGTCCAACCAAAGGCCAACAACTGGCCAACTGCCAAGGTAATGAGAGAAGCTCCAACGACTTCTGCGGAACCGCGTAGCCCTAGCATCTGAATTCGCGTTTTTCCTTGATAACGTTCACTGATAATGGAAATGGCCTTAGCATTGATCATTCCAACACCCAAACCAAAAAGAATCCGTGTTCCAAAGACAAAGGGGTAGGCTTGATACCAGAAGGGAGCCGTCCCGCTGAGTGATAAAATCAGCAAGCCCAAACTAATCTGTAAGCGCTCAGGGAATATTTTTTCTAAGAAGCCATTTAGTAGTAACATAATCATGATCCCGAAGGAAGGCAAGCTCGCCAAGAGCTCAATTTGTTCCTTAGGATAGCCTTGATAATAGTCAAACATGGCTGGTAGAGCACTTGAAATCGAAAAGGACGTAATCAAAACGAGGGAGAGAGCCAAAATACTGGCCCGTTCTAAAAATTGTTTCATGAAATCTCTTTCTATATTTTCTCTTAATCTTCTACTCTTTTGAGAATTATAAAGCAAGAAAAGAAGAAGTCCCATTGGTTTGTAGACTCCTTCTTAAACTCGAAAATGAATCCCTTGTGTCTTAAGATGACCTTCTCTTGATTTGCTTAATAAAGTAGAAGATAAATCCTGCCACCATATAGGCAACAAAGATAATCAGACACCACTTAAACACGACATCCCAACCCTTGTTCACATTCAAAAAGAAGTAAGGGAAAGGACTGACCTTAGAATTAGGAATGTCTAATTTCAGTACCAAGCCATTAAAAAGAGCAAAAATCATATACAGCAAGGGTAAAATCGTCCACACAACTGGATCCCCAATTTTGTATTGACCCTGTTTGTCAAAAAAAAGGGTATCCGCTAAAAACCAGAGAGGGACGATATAGTGGCAAAGGAAATTTTCCAGAGTATAGAAATTAGTCGCAATGGGCGCTAAGAGGAAATGGTAAATCACACAGGTAATCATAATACTCATGGTAACTCCACCTTTTAAGCGCAAGAGACTTGGTCTTTGCCAGTTTTCACCTAAACGGCTCATAACCTTTAGGAGATAGAGCGTAAAAATCGCTACTAAAAGATTTGACAGAACCGTATAATAGAGAAGCATCCCAAATCCACCATGCTTGGCGATTTCAAGATAAACTCCCGTAAAAGCCGCTAGAAACAAGAAGATACGGCTATAAAATACTAGTTTATAGTGCTTTGACATGCTTAAATTTTCTTCACAAACTCTGATTTAAGTTTCATAGCGCCAAAGCCATCGATTTTACAGTCGATATTGTGGTCGCCTTCTACGATGCGGATATTTTTCACGCGCGTCCCTTGTTTCAAATCTTTTGGCGCACCTTTTACCTTCAAGTCCTTGATGAGAGTTACTGTATCACCGTCAGCCAATTTATTTCCGTTGGCATCGATAGCGACAAGACCTTCTTCTACTTCTGCAACTTCAGCAGGATTCCACTCATGAGCACACTCTGGGCAAACCAGTAGGGCACCGTCTTCGTAGACATACTCTGAGTTACATTGTGGGCAATTTGGTAGGTTGTTCATGGTTTCTCCTTATAATCATTCACTATTCTTTGAAAATCAAAATTTCTCGAACAGCAACTATTATACCTTAAAATCAGTATTTTGACAAATTTAGAAAAAAACCGATATCAATCTATCGGTTTTTCAACATTTACATTCTTTTTTCAGCTTCTGCTTTGATTTTTTCAACTACTTCTTGAATGTTTAAACCAGTTGTATCAAGGTAAACTGCGTCCTCTGCTTGTTTGAGAGGTGAAGTCTCACGATGACTATCCTTGTAGTCACGCGCAGCAATTTCCTCTTTTAGGGTTTCAAGCTCTGTCTCAATTCCCTTGGAGATATTTTCCTTGTAACGGCGCTCTGCTCTTTCATCGACAGAAGCTACTAGGAAAATTTTCAATTCTGCTTGTGGCAATACAACCGTGCCAATATCGCGACCGTCCATGACAATTCCACCTTGCTGGGCAATTTCTTGTTGGAGAGAAACTAGTTTCTCACGAATTTCAGGAATTGCTGCAATAGCAGAGACATGATTTGTCACTTCATTCTCACGGATAGGATGAGTAATATCCACATCTCCTACAAAGACAAGTTGTTCTCCAGTTTCTGAGCGCCCAAAACTGATTGGATGCTGGTCCAACAGGTCTAAGAGTTCTTCAACTTGTTCAACTCCTAACTGATTCTTGAGAGCCATATAAGTCGCGGCACGATACATAGCACCTGTATCTAGGTAGGTATAACCAAAATCCTTGGCAATGATCTTTGCGACCGTGCTCTTACCACTTGAAGCAGGACCGTCAATAGCAATTTGAATTGTTTTCATATCGGCTCCTATTTTATTTTTATAACATCACCTGGATTAGCAAACCAAGAGCCTGTAGCCATATGACTAGGATTTAAGGCTTCCAACTGAGCAATCGAGATACCTGCACGAGCTGCAATGGCTGCTTCCCCTTCTCCTGCTAACACTTTTGTCGTTCCTTCTGGATCAGTTGGATGTTCTGAACTACTAGATGACTCTTCTACCTTTTCCTCTGAACTAGAAGATGCCTGCTCTGAACTACTAGAAGATGAAATCTGTACTACATTTGCATCAGAATCATGAAAATCTTTCAAGGCTGCTGTGCGATTACTCCCACCCGATGAAAGATAGATCAGAACAATAATCATCACAACTACAATCACAAAGAAAATACTTGCTAAAATAGTTAAGATACGATTAGCAATGACTCCTCCACCTTGTTCTCGATTATGACGTTGTGTTCTTGTTTCCTCTTGATTTTCATAAATATCTTCTTGCCACGGTTCTTTTGCCATACCTTACTCCTTGTTTTTTTTCTACTTTCTTATTACAATATAAATATGAAAATCACACTTATACCTGAACGTTGCATTGCCTGTGGGCTTTGCCAAACTTATTCTGATTTATTTGATTACCACGATAATGGAATCGTGCGTTTTTACGATGATCCTGATCAACTGGAAAAAGAAATTTCTCCTAGTCAAGACGTCTTAGAGGCTATTAAAAACTGCCCAACTCGCGCCCTGATTGGAAACCAGGAATCCTAAATCAATGGCGGTAATCCACTCCTTCTAGTTTAGCATATTTCCATGTAAAATTATAGTCTTTTCTCTCTATTTTTTTCGGTTAAAATAGGAAGATCACTTTTTTCTTTGATAAGATAAAGTGGTCTTTTTTTAGTCTCTAGATAAATCTTACTGATGTACTTGCCGAGAATCCCAATGGTCAAGAGTTGAATGCCTCCAAGAAAGAGAATGACAGCCATCAGAGAGGTCCAACCCGATGTCGGATTGCCCAAAATAAGGGTCCGAACCACAACAAAAAAGGTCATGAGGAGAGAAATAAAACAAGATAGAAGACCTGCTACAAAAGCTATAATCAAAGGAAAATCTGAAAAATTAACAATCCCTTCCATGGAGTAGAAAAAGAGCTGCCTAAAACTCCAACTTGTCTTGCCAGCCTGCCTTTCGACATTTGGATAGTCCAGATAGTAGGTTTTAAAACCTACCCAGGCAAATAGTCCCTTTGAAAAACGATTGGACTCGGTCAAACTTAAAATGGCATCGACTACTAATCTTCTCATCATGCGAAAATCACGAACACCTGACGGCAGGGCTACTGGACTGATTTTTTTCATAAGGCGGTAAAAGAAATCAGCGCAGAAACTGCGAAAGAAGGGTTCTCCCTCCCGACTGGTTCTGCGTGTCCCTACACAGTCCAAGTCTGCATTCTGATCCAGTAAAGCTTTCATCTCAAGTAGCATACTAGGAGGATCTTGGAGGTCTGCATCCATCACCACCACCAGATCTCCTGTCGCATACTGCAAACCTGCATAGAGGGCTGCTTCTTTACCAAAATTTCGAGAGAAAGAAAGATAATGCACTGCCGGATTTTGCTCCCGATAGGTCTTTAAGAGTTCCAAGGTCCCATCACTTGATCCATCGTCGACAAATACATACTCGATTTCTGCTCCCAAGTCAGGAATCAGGGATTCCAGAGCCTGATAAAAAAGAGGAAGTACTTCCTCTTCGTTTAGACAGGGGACAATGATTGACATCACCATCTTAGTCTTCAAATCCATTTGGATGCTTGCTTTGCCAACGCCATGCGTCTTCACACATTTGGGTGATATCTAGTTCTGCTTCCCAACCGAGTTCTGCTTTGGCTTTTGCTGGGTCTGAATAGCAGGCAGCGATATCACCTGGGCGGCGTTCTACGATGCGGTAAGGAATAGGACGTCCCACCGCTTTTTCCATGTTTTGGATAATTTCAAGAACGGAGTAACCTTTACCAGTTCCAAGGTTATAAATGTTTAGACCTGAACCTTTTTGGATTTTTTTCAGAGCTGCAACGTGACCTTTAGCCAAATCGACAACGTGGATATAGTCACGAACACCAGTTCCGTCTTCCGTATCGTAATCGTCTCCAAATACTTGCACTTGCTCTAATTTCCCAACGGCTACTTGAGTCACATATGGCAAGAGGTTGTTTGGAATACCGTTTGGATTTTCTCCTAGGTCTCCACTTTCATGAGCTCCGATTGGGTTGAAATAACGAAGCAAGACCACATTCCATTCTGAGTCTGCCTTGTAGATATCGGTCAAAATTTCCTCTAGCATAAGTTTGGTACGACCGTATGGATTAGTCACTGAAAGTGGGAAATCTTCCAAGATTGGCACTGTATGAGGATCTCCGTAAACTGTCGCAGAAGAACTGAAAATGATATTTTTACAGTTGTTTTCCTCCATAGCTTTTAGAAGACTGACAGTTCCTGCGATATTGTTGTCATAGTAGGCAAGAGGGATACGTGTTGATTCGCCAACAGCCTTCAAACCAGCAAAGTGAATGACACCAGTTGGTCCTTCTTGCTTGAAAATATCTCTGAGGGTATCTGTGTCACGAATATCTGCCTCATAGAAAGGTACTTCAACTCCTGTAATTCTCTCAACAACTTCTAAACTTTTGCGATTGCTGTTGACAAGGTTATCCACCACAACAACCTGATGACCTGCTTGGATTAACTCAATAACTGTGTGGGTTCCGATAAAACCAGCTCCACCTGTTACTAAAATCTTTTCTTGCATCTTCTTTCCTCGATTCTCGGATTATTTTTTCTTATTTTACCATTTTTGATAGGGAATGTCATTTTCCATCCTAGAGGGGAAGCTAAAATTTCAGTAAAATTTTATTCGTTTTTTAGTCGTTTGACATAGTTTTCAATTGGGTAGTTTGCTGGGTCCAAGGTCATTTCCCTGCCTTTGACCAGTTGAGCTAGGTGGTAGCCAATGATAGGACCAGTTGTGAGACCTGATGAACCTAGACCACTAGCTGCATAGACACCTGCTAAGCCCGGTACTTTCCCAAAGAAAGGGGAGAAATCACGGGTATAGGCACGGATACCCACACGTTCACCGGATGATTTCTCTCCTGCCAAGGTTGGGTAGTGAGGCAAGGCCATATCCTCCATTTGCTGGAGCAAGCTTTCATCCACCGTCAAATCAAAGCCCATATCATTTTCATGGGTAGCGCCTAGGGACAATTTCCCACCTGCAAAAGGAATCAAATCCCACTCTCCTTCCGGCATGACAACAGGGTAGGATTCCATGTCTTGGGCAAGTTGATAGTCTCGGAGTTGTCCTTTTTGAGGACGAACATCCACTTCATATCCTAAGGGTTCTAATATGTGTCCCAACCAAGCTCCCGTCGCCAAAATGACCTGATCAAACATCTCTTCACCAATCTGATGTCCTGATGCTAAAGGCGTCAGACTCACTTTTTCTTTGACCAGCTTGACCTGACTAGCTTCCAGCAAACGAGTCACTAAGAGTTGGCCATCTACCCTCGCTCCACCAGAAGTATAGAGCAGACGGTCAAATCCCTGCAAATCAGGGAATAATTCATTAGCTGAGGCTTGGTCCAAAATAGCTAACTGACCTATTAAAGGAGATTCTTCCCTACGCTGGAGGGCTAGTTGATAGAGTTCTTCCAACTTAGATTCATCCCTTTTCAGGAGAAAGACTCCCGAGCGCTGGTAAAAGTCGATTTCCTGACCAGACTTTTCTAAATCAGCTAACAAATCCACATAAAAGTCAGCCCCCAAGCGTGCCATCTTGTACCATGCTTTATTGCGACGTTTTGAAAACCAAGGACTGATAATTCCCGCTGCTGCCTTGGTAGCCTGACCTTTTCCATGGTCAAAAACGGTCACCTCAAGGTCACTTTCTTTCGAGAGATAGTAGGCAGCTGTTGCTCCCACAATCCCTGCTCCTATAATAGCAACTTTCTTCATTGTCTTCACCTTCTAACTAGATATGGTGGAAAGGATTGGTCGATGCTTGACTAGGCAAAATATCAATAGACCAGCCCTTCTCTTCCTTCCATTGAGTAAGAAGTGCAGCGATTTTTTCCACAAAAAGCACTTCTATATAGTGACCTGGATCCAGTGCTAACAAGCCATCAGACAGCATATCCTGGGCAGTGTGGTAATAAATGTCACCAGTGATATAGACATCTGCTCCCTTTGCCAAAGCATCCTTATAGAAAGACTGCCCGCTACCACCACAGATGGCCATTCTTGAAATAGGCTTCTGCAAATCACTCTCTTGATAATGGACCAATCGCAGGCTATCTAGGCCAAAGACTTGCTTGACCTGGTAAGCCAATTCCCCAAATGTCTGAGGTTGAACATTCCCAATACGTCCAATTCCACGTTCAGGACCTGTCTCCTGCAGATAAGTCGTCTCCTCAATGCCTAACATCTGGCAGAACCAGTCATTGAGGCCATTTTCAACGATGTCAATATTGGTATGGCTGACATAAACTGCGATATCATGCTTGATGAGGTCGATGTAAATCTGATTTTGTGGACGGCTGGCTACCAAGTCCTTGATGGGACGGAAAATCGGCGCGTGCTTGACGATAATCAAATCCACACCCTTTTCAATGGCTTCAGCAACCGTCTCTTCACGAATATCGAGAGCAATCATGACACTTTGGATATCCTTGTCCAAAGTTCCGATTTGCAGGCCACGACTATCTCCCTCCATTGAAAATTCCTGAGGGCAAAAGGCTTCATATGCGTTAATTACTTCACTTGCTAGCATGGAAAACCTCCTTGATGGCTTGAATTTTATCTACTAGAACTTGACGTTCTTCCAAATTTTTTTCAGGGATTTGTCCGAGGGCAAACTCTAACTTATCAGCTTCTTTTTGCCATTTTTGGACAAAGACTGGGCTGACTTCTTTGGACAAGATAGGTCCAAAGCGGACATCACTGGCTGATAACTTCATTTTTCCAGCTTCCACCACTAGAATTTCATAAAACTTGCCAGCTTCTTCTAGAATACTTTCTGCCACAATCTGAAAATCGTTATCTTGCAACCAAATGCGCAAGTCGTCTTCACGATTATTAGGCTGTAGGATTAAACGCTCTACATTAGCCAGCTTGTCCGAGCCCTCTTCTAAAATCCTAGCAATCAAACGGCCTCCCATACCGGCAATAGTGATGACCGATACTTGGTCAGCGGCTTCAAAGGCTGCCAAACCATTTGCTAAACGGACTTGGATTTTCTCCTTTAGGCCGTGCGCTTCAACATTTTTAACCGCGGACTGGTAGGGACCTTCTACGACCTCACCTGCAATGACACTTTTGATTTGGCCTCTTTCGACCAACTCGATAGGCAGATAAGCATGGTCACTTCCCACATCTAGTAAAATGGCTCCCTGTGGCACAAAGGAAGCTACTAATTCTAATCTCTTTGAAATCATCTTCTCTCACTTTCCAAAACTCTGTTACCATTTATTATACCACATTTAGGCTGGCAATCTTGCACCTAAAAAGACCGCAATCCACAGATTGCAGTCTTTTTTTATTTTCTGGCTTGATAGCGACTTGTCAGGATGAAAATTACGGTAAAGACCAGCATCATGGCCCCATAGACAGGTAGTGTTTGTCCTGTTAATGTCGAAATTTCAAGCAGTTTTTGAATCCTTGGGAAGAGAGCTGTAGCTAGGAAGCCACCTACTGACCAGACAATCAAGAGGACACGCCAAAGGGTAAATGGCATGCAGGCTCTAAATACGGATAGGAAACCGATAGACCCAAGTAAGTAATAGAGGAGGGTTGAGATTTCTAACTCAGACCAACCTTGACTCGTTCCAAAGATTTTCACAAAGAGTACGCTGAAGACGACCATGAGAGCACTTGGTAGGGCACGAAGCATGGACCTTCTGAGGAAGTTTGGCTCGACAGGCTTGATATTTCGTTCAAAAGTCAGAACGAATGGTGGGAAACCTTCCACAAACTGGTCGATCATGGTTATCTGAATTGGAATGAAAGGGAAAATCAAGATCCACTCAGACCGACCTAGTAAAGCACTGGCGATACAGATGACTGCGAGCAAGAAAGAATAGATGGTCTTAATCAAGAAAATTGGTGCGATGTGGGCAATGTTATTGACCACGCGACGACCTTCAAAGAGAATCTCAGGAACATCATTAAAGTCTGAGTTCAAGAGAACCAGATTGGCAATCTGACGTGTTGCCGGGTCTCCCTCCGCCATTACGATGGAACAATCCGCCTCACGAAGAGCCAAGATATCATTAACTCCATCCCCAGTCATAGCTGTTGTATGGCCTGCTTTTTTCAACGTTTGAATGATGAGTTTCTTTTGATGAGGGGAAACACGTCCAAAAATAGCTGTCTCCTCAGCCATAGCAATCAATTCCTCATCCGTGATTTTAGAGCAATCTACATAACTGTGATAGTCTGCAAAACCAGCCTTCTGGGCAATGCTGGACACAGTAACCGGATTGTCACCAGAGATAATCTTGAGGCCCACTTCTTGAGAACGGAGATAGTCCAGCGTCTCTGCTGCTCCCTCCCGAATGGGGTCCAAGATTTCCAGCAAGGCCAGGGCCTCAATATCAGATGGTTTCTGTTGTTTGTGATGGTCTAGTTTTTCCTGACTGACTGCCAAGACCAAGACACGTGACCCTCTCTCCAAGGCCTCTCTGGCTTCTGGGACTTCATTTTCCAGCAACATCTCAGGCGCACCTAAGAAAACTGTTCCCAGACCTTCCAATTCCATAGCACCCCACTTGCGGTCGCTTGAGAAAGGAAGATTAGAGAGCATAGAATAGGCAACCTGACCTTGGAAACGCTGGCGAATGGCTTGGGCTGTTGGATTCTTATCCTCACTATGGGCCATATAGCTTGTCAGGATGCCGGCAATAGCCTCTTCACAGTAAGTTTCCGTCAGTGGAAGAACAGCCTCCACCTGCATCTTTCCTTGGGTGATGGTGCCCGTCTTGTCCAAACAGAGCATATCCACGCGTGCCAAGGTCTCAACAGAGTACATCTCCTGCACCAAGACCTTTTTCAAGCCCAACTTAATCACCGCAGTCAAGAGCGAAGTAATGGTCAAAAGGGCGATTCCCTTGGGCAACATTCCCAGTAGGGCTGTCGATGAATTTACAACGGACGACTTAAGAGGCAGGCCTTTTAAGATCAAGGCTTCTAGCAGGAGAGCTAGACCAAAGGGAATGATAATCTTCCCAGTAAAACCAGCTAGCTTGTCCAGCGATTTCATGATACGAGAGTTGATGGGTTTCACAGTCTTAGCCTCAAGCATAAGTTTGGCAGCATAGTTGTCTGCACCTACATGATGGACACGAGCTAAAACTGACCCACTAGCCAAGAAACTTCCTGACAAAAGCAAGGTATCCACTTCCTTTTGCACCAAATCACTTTCCCCTGTCAACATGGCTTCATTGACTTCCGCAAAGCCTTCCAAAACCAAGGCATCACTAGGAATCTGCTCTCCTGCAGACAAACGAATGACATCTCCTAACACCAATTCTTCCGGATTAAGAGCAACTTCTTGGCCATCACGAATAGTCTTGACCTTTTCCTTGGTCATGAGATTGAGCTTGTCCACCATGTGTTTAGCCCGCAGCTCGGTCACAATCCCAGAAAAAGCGTTAAAGCAGATAACAGCAAAGAAGACTAGATTGCTCCAAGCCTGCACAAAGGCTAGTGCCAAAGCAATGGCAAAGTTTAAAGCGTTAAAAAGGGTAAAGACATTTCGTTTGATGATTTGCCAAGTGCTGGTACTGGCCGAAGCAGTAAAATCATTGACCAAGCCCTTAGCCTGTCTTTCCTTGACTTCTCTTTGGGTTAATCCCATAATCTTATTTTTATCCATAAATTCTATCATATCATTTTTTCTAAAAGAATTCTAATCTCATCCCAAATATGGACCTAGTCAAGGGAAAAGTTTGCCAGCCCTCCTTTGATAAGGTATAATAATAACAAGAAAATAATCGAAGGAGATCGCATGTTTTATACTTATTTACGTGGATTGGTTGTCTTGCTCCTATGGTCCATCAATGGCAATGCCCACTATCATAATACTGATAAAATTCCTAATCAAGATGAAAATTATATTCTGGTTGCCCCTCACCGCACCTGGTGGGATCCTGTTTACATGGCCTTTGCGACCAAACCAAAACAGTTTATCTTTATGGCCAAAAAAGAGCTCTTTACCAACCGTATCTTTGGCTGGTGGATTCGTATGTGTGGCGCCTTTCCTATCGACCGTGAAAATCCTAGCGCCTCAGCCATCAAATACCCTATCAATGTTCTCAAAAAAAGTGACCGCTCTCTCATCATGTTTCCAAGTGGGAGCCGTCACTCAAACGATGTCAAGGGGGGCGTAGCTCTGATTGCCAAAATGGCCAAGGTCCGTATCATGCCTGTTACCTATACAGGTCCTATGACCTTGAAAGGCTTGGTTAGCCGCGAGCGTGTTGATATGAACTTCGGAAATCCAATCGATATCTCAGATATCAAAAAAATGAATGATGAAGGCATTGAAACAGTCGCCAATCGAATCCAAACAGAATTCCAACGTCTGGACCAAGAAACGAAACAATGGCACAATGATAAAAAACCAAACCCACTATGGTGGTTTATCCGCATCCCTGCCCTCATCCTTGCCATTATCCTCGCTATCCTAACCATCATCTTTAGCTTCATCGCAAGCTTCATCTGGAATCCAGATAAGAAGAGAGAGTCTCTTGGTTAAAAAATACAACAATCCCTTGGCAAAAGCCAAGGGATAACTCTTTTATTCGATTTTCCATTTTTGGGCCAACCAGCTGGAAAAAACTAGGAATCGTTCAGCTACTTGTTCATGGTGTCCATAAGGATCAAAGACAAACTGGCCGTTCGGATAGCATTTCTGAAGACTGGTATGAATCTGCTCAGCATAGACTGGTGCTTGAGCCAAGCGATTAGTATGGTGTGCTCCTTCTGTGTGACCGTTCTGTAAATACAGCAAACAGTCCAAATTTTTCACATTTTCTTCCTTGCAGTAAGTCACAAAATCAGGATACCAAAAGGAACCGCAGATCGAAAAGACACAGGAAACCTTGTAAAAGCTGAAAAGACTGTAGACTGCCACCAAACCACCTAGTGAGTAGCCTCCATAAGCAAGGCGTGCTTCATCCAGACGATAAAACGACTGCAACTTGTCTAAAAGACCTCCAAATAAATGATCATGATAGGCATTTGCCTGACCACCAAAATCTGGAGCTCCCTCTCTCAGAGCTGATGTCACCCAGGGAGTGTAGTCGTCTAGGCGATTTTTAGAGGTCAAGCCCACTAAAATCACAAATTCAGAAAGGGACGATAAGAAGTCCAAGTTCCCATCATTCAATAAAATAGCCGGATAGGTTTGATTGGGGTCGTAGTTAGAAGGAAGGCTGATTTTGACTTGAATTCCTTCCCAATCAAACTCATTATTTATTGATAAAGTCATTGATTTTCTCAAGGGAATCAATCACTGCTGGACCATAATCCATCAACTCATCGTAAGAGATGGTCATGATTTTTTGATTCTTAATAGCAGGAACGCTTTCCAAAACAGCATTTGCCTTCATCAACTCTACTGCTTTTTCATCCAATTTTTTATTGCGGTCGCTGGTTACATAGATAATCAATTCAGGATCCATTGACACGAGATTTTCCAAGGTCAAGCCTGATGTCCCCGTAGCAACGTTTGTATAACCAAGTTGGTTCAGCAAACTTTCTTGCAAAGCAGACTTGTAGGCACCGAAGGTTTCATCATTATAAGCAACCATAATCAAAGCCTTTTTCTTTTCACCTTGGCTTGCTGGATTTGCTTTCTTAACAGCGTCAATTTTAGTTTGTAATTGGGCTGCGTATTCATTAGCCTTGTCCTGAACATTAAAAATCATTCCAAGATTTTTGACATCTTCTACGATATTCCCCAAATCTTGCTGAATCGTTGAGAGAGAAGCTTTTTGCGTATAAACTGGGATTTTGTTTTCATTCCAAGTGCTAACTGTCCCCAAGGATTTTTCAGAAAACATCATATTTCGACCCATCACAGCGTCTGGCTCATAAGAAAGGACTGTCTCTTGTGAGACTGTTTTTTTATCACCAATTTGAGGAATCGTCGCAATCGCGTCCTTGTATTTATCCATCACAGCATTGTCTGGATTGAGCATGCCAACAATTTTATCCTTCAACCCTAACTCCAATAAGATTTCAGTAGTTGAAAGATTGTTGGTGATAACTTTTTCAGGTGCCTTGTCAAAGACTTGTTCGACTTCATTACCTTTCGCGTCATAGGTTTTGACCGTTAGTGGATAAGTCGTCTCTGCGTTAGCCTTTTGACTTGTTTCTGTGCTAGATTGTGTGGTAGTTTTTTTTGTAGTAGTATTGCCACAAGCTACCATGGTTAGGGTAGCTACTGTTACGAGTAAAATACTGAGTGTTTTTTTCATTTTATTTTCCTTTTCATTCTTATAAATAGTGAATCATGGCTTGCTGATCCTCGGTCCAAGTCACCTGGCTTTGCACTCCGTATACAGTTTGCAATGATTCTGAGGTGATGGTCTCCTTTGGAGTCCCTTGGTAAAGGATTTCTCCCTCTTTCATCAGATAGAGATAATCCGAATAGCGACAAGCAAGTTGAATATCATGCAGGACAGCTAGAACATTGACCTTAAGCCCCTTCACAATGGCTAACAAGTCTAGCTGATACCTGATATCCAGGTGATTGGTTGGTTCGTCCAGGAGCAAGAGAGTCGGTTCTTGCGCCAAGGCGCGGGCTAATAAGACTCGTTGTTTCTCCCCCCCTGACAGAGAAGAATAGAGACGAGTTTTCTTCTCAAGCATATCCACCTTAACGAGAGCATCTTGAACGAGGGCATAATCTCTTTCCCTTTCCTTCTGTAAAAAAGAGAGGTGGGGAGTTCTTCCCAGCAAGACGATTTCTTCAACTGTACAATCAAACTGCAGCTGGTTAAACTGGGTCACAACTGCCATTTGCTTGGCTGTTTCTTTGAGCGTCCATTGTTCCAGAGGCTTTCCATCTAGACTTATCAAGCCTTTATCCGCCTTTTCCTGACGATAGAGGAGTTTAAGTAGACTGGTTTTTCCACTTCCATTTGGTCCTAATATCGTGTGAAATTGATGCCCTTCAACCTTAAGAGAGACTCCTTTGAGGATTTTTTTCTCACCTAGTCCAAAATGGATATCCTGACAAATCAAGTCCATATCAGACCCTCACCTCCCTTCGCCTACCTCCAACAATGTAGACAAAGAAGGGAGCACCTACTAAGGCTGTAAAAATACCAATAGGAAGCTCTGCGTTTGGAATGATGATACGAGAGAGTACGTCTGCCCAGATGACAAAGAGGGCACCCAGCAAGGTTGCAACAGGAAAAAGCCTCTTGTAATTCGTTCCTACTAATCCTCGAGCTAAATGCGGAGTAATCAGACCGACAAATCCAATAATCCCACAGGTTGCCACTAAGACTGCTGTCAGCACAGCCACCATGGTCACATAAAGATACCAATAAAAGCGTAAGGGAATCCCCAAAGTTAAAGCAGCCTCATCTCCCATCATCATCGCATTGAAAACACGATACTGAGTAGAGAAAAATAGAAAGGCTATTCCTACTACTATAGTTGGCAGGACCAAGTCTGCCCAGGAAGTCCCAGCGAGCGAACCCATTGTCCAAAACTTAATGGTCATCACACTGTCCGCATTAGCACCGACTGAGATAATAAAGTTTGAAAAAGCCAGAAAGAGAGCGTTGACCACCGTTCCTGATAAGATCAGACTGGAAGTCGTCATCCTTCCCTGCACAGAGGCAATGATGAGGACAGCAATTGTTGCCAAAATAGCTCCAATAAAAGCTCCAAGGCTAATCATCACTTTTAAACCAAGAATGATGCTCAAGGTTGCCCCTAGAGTTGCACCAGCAGAGATGCCTAAGACATAGGGCTCTGCGATGGGATTGTTTACCGTGGACTGCATCACGCTACCACACATAGAAAGGCCTGCTCCTACTATCAGACCTAACAATACTCGAGGGAATCTCATGTTCCATACAATGGCAAGAGTAGACTTGGAAACCTCTCCTATCTCAAGAGGAAATCCCAACCTGCTCAAAATAATCCGATAGGTATCTCCTAGATCAATCGCAACAGATCCCATTGAAACTGCTAGAAAGAGAGAAATCCCTAAAATACCTAGCAAAACAACCAAAAGTAACACAAATTGCTGGTCTTGTCGGCTTCCAGAAAATTTGGAAAGCATGCAAACCTCCTTTGATAGAATATTAAAAATTTAGAAAATTCTCATGAAAAGTATACCATATTTTCAACTGTGTAACAAGCTATGGAAAAAATACAATTAAAATCAGAAAAATTATGGTTGGTTTTTCCATACAGTGCTAGGAACCGTAAGCAAAGATAATGCTTGAGCATAGCAAGGTAAGATGACAATGTAAAAAGCCCTCTGAAAATCAGAGAGCTGATTTGAGCTCAGGCTAAAATCCTAGTGAAAAAGATGGAACTCCTTGTGTTCATCGAACACGGTGTCGTTTCCCTATTTTCATACGGATTTCTTACGCCCTTAGCATCATGATTCTTGCTGGATAAAACGTTTATAGACTAGGCGACGAGGCGAAGATTGTACAAAATTTTTAGTGAACAAAAAAATCTCCCCGAAGGGAGAAGATCTGGTTTATTTTACCTTACAGTGCTAGGAACCGTAACCGAAGATTATACTTGAGTATATCGAGGTAAGAAAACAACATAAAAAGCTCTCTGAAGTCAGAGAGCTAATTTGAGATCGGGCTAAAATCCATACAAAAAAGCTACCCAATTTAGAGTAGCTTCATTATCAAGATGTGCTCAATTGAACACGGCCTAAGCACTTGGCAAAAAAGATAAAATCTCCTAGAAACTGAAGTTTCTTCGTCAATTTTCCTATTTTTACTTTGTGCTTTTGACGGCCTTTGTATCTTGAATTAGCGACGAAGTCCTAGAGAGTTGATCAACTCACGGTAACGGTTAACGTCGTTTTTACGCAAGTATGCAAGCAAGTTACGACGGCGACCGATTTTCTTCATCAATCCACGGTAAGTAGCGTGGTCTTTTTTGTGTTGTTTGATGTGTTCGTTAAGGTGGTTGATTTCCCAAGTAAGGACAGCAACTTGAACCTCTACTGAACCTGTATCACCTTCGTGACGTGCATATTGTGCGATGATTTCATTTTTTTTCTCTTTTGAGATTGCCATGATGTTTCTCCTTTTTATTTGGCTTCATCCGAGTGACAGGTTGGCATGCCTGCAACCAAGAAGAAGTTATTTGTCTTTACGACAATCCCTATTCTACCAATAACTAACTTCTTTGTCAACAGATTTACTCCTTTCTCTTTACTTCACCAACATAATGGAGATACCCAACCTCTTCTAAGATTACCATTCCTAATTCTCCCCCTCAACAAGGAAATTCAAAAAAATCTACAAATATCTTGAAAATTTTCACAATCATGCTATAATAATCCATAGAGACAAGTCACTTAGTCCCTTTCTACTAGAGAGTGCGTGGTTGCTGGAAACGCATAGAGAGCCTAAACTGATACTACTCTTGAGTTTTTTATGAAAACATAAAACGGTGGCCACGTTAGAGCCAATCAGAGGTGTCCCTCTTTTTTGAGGAACATAAATGAAGGTGGAACCACGTTGCGACGTCCTTTCGAGGATGTCGCTTTTTGTTTTTCTAGCTTTCACAATCCTCTGTCCCTGTTTTCAGAATAGGGTTAACACATTCGTCAATAATATAAGTAAGGAGAACATCATGATTAACATTACTTTCCCAGACGGCGCTGTACGTGAATTCGAATCCGGCGTTACAACTTTTGAAATTGCCCAATCTATCAGCAATTCCCTAGCTAAAAAAGCTCTTGCTGGTAAATTTAACGGCAAACTCATCGACACTACTCGTGCTATCACTGAAGATGGAAGCATCGAAATTGTGACACCTGACCACGAAGATGCCCTTCCAATCTTGCGTCACTCAGCCGCTCACTTGTTTGCCCAAGCAGCTCGTCGTCTTTTCCCAGACATTCACTTGGGTGTTGGTCCAGCCATCGAGGACGGCTTCTACTACGATACTGACAACACAGCTGGTCAAATCTCTAACGAAGACCTTCCTCGTATCGAAGAAGAAATGCAAAAAATTGTCAAAGAAAACTTCCCATCAATTCGTGAAGAAGTGACTAAAGACGAGGCACGTGAAATCTTTAAAAACGACCCTTACAAGTTGGAATTGATTGAAGAACACTCAGAAGACGAAGGCGGTTTGACTATCTATCGTCAGGGTGAATATGTAGACCTTTGCCGTGGCCCACACGTCCCTTCAACAGGCCGTATCCAAATCTTCCACCTTCTCCATGTAGCAGGTGCTTACTGGCGTGGAAATAGCGACAACGCTATGATGCAACGTATCTACGGTACAGCTTGGTTTGACAAAAAAGACTTGAAAAACTACCTTCAAATGCGTGAAGAAGCTAAGGAACGTGACCACCGTAAACTTGGTAAAGAGCTTGATCTCTTCATGATTTCTCAAGAGGTTGGTCAAGGACTTCCATTCTGGTTGCCAAATGGTGCGACTATCCGTCGTGAATTGGAACGCTACATCGTAGACAAAGAGTTGGCTTCTGGCTACCAACACGTATACACTCCACCACTTGCTTCTGTTGAACTTTACAAGACTTCTGGTCACTGGGATCATTACCAAGAAGACATGTTCCCAACTATGGACATGGGTGACGGGGAAGAATTTGTCCTTCGTCCAATGAACTGTCCGCACCACATCCAAGTCTTCAAACACCATGTTCATTCTTACCGTGAGTTGCCAATCCGTATTGCTGAAATCGGTATGATGCACCGTTATGAAAAATCTGGTGCCCTCACTGGTCTTCAACGTGTACGTGAAATGTCACTCAACGACGGTCACCTCTTTGTGACTCCAGAACAAATCCAAGAAGAATTCCAGCGTGCCCTTCAGTTGATTATCGATGTTTATGAAGATTTCAACTTGACTGAATACCGCTTCCGCCTCTCTCTTCGTGACCCTCAAGATACTCACAAGTACTTTGACAACGATGAGATGTGGGAAAATGCTCAAACCATGCTTCGTGCAGCCCTTGATGAAATGGGCGTGGACTACTTTGAAGCCGAAGGTGAAGCAGCCTTCTACGGACCAAAATTGGATATTCAAGTTAAGACCGCTCTTGGAAAAGAAGAAACTCTTTCTACTATCCAACTTGACTTCTTGCTTCCAGAACGCTTCGACCTTAAATATATCGGAGCTGATGGTGAAGAGCACCGTCCAGTTATGATCCACCGTGGAGTTATCTCAACTATGGAACGCTTCACAGCTATCTTGATTGAGAACTACAAGGGTGCCTTCCCAACATGGCTAGCACCTCACCAAGTAACTCTCATCCCAGTATCTAACGAAAAACACGTGGACTACGCATGGGAAGTAGCTAAAAAACTCCGTGACCGTGGTGTCCGTGCAGATGTAGATGAGCGCAATGAAAAAATGCAGTTCAAGATCCGTGCGTCACAAACAAGCAAGATTCCTTACCAATTGATCGTTGGGGACAAGGAAATGGAAGACGGAACTGTTAACGTTCGTCGCTATGGCCAAAAAGAAACACAAACTGTCTCAGTTGATGACTTTGTTCAAGCTATCCTAGCTGATATCGCCAACAAATCACGCGTTGAGAAATAAGAGATAAAATCCTAGCTACCTAAAAAGCAACAACTATTTCAGCTGTTGCTTTTTATATTTTTACTCAATGAAAATCAAAAAGCAAACTAGGAAGCTAGCCGCAAGCTGTACTTGAGTACGGTAAGGCGACGCTGACGTGGTTTGAATTTGATTTTCGAAGAGTATTATTTAATCCGAGCTAGTAGTGATTGACCAAACCACCACACAAGATTTACTTTCATGAGTTAGATAAAGTCAGTATCCTCAATCCTTGTCTGCTTCATTTTCTTTTACGAGATCGTTTTGTGAATCTTTTTCAGAGAGTTTTTGATCAATATACTTGTCAATGTTTTCATAAAATTCCTTGGTCGCTTCACTATCTAATGTTGGCGAGTTCTGAACTTGATTCACTTTCAATTGAACAGATTGAATACCGTAAGAGGCTTGTTTTTGGTGGAGTGTTTCTAATTCTTCTTCTGAAATCGGATCTCCAACAACCGTCAAGACCAATTCATTGTTACTTGACTTGTAGACTTGATTAATAACCGTATAATTGGCGAACTCTTTTCCTACAAACTGTTTGATCCCTTCTTTGCGCGCTTGTTCTATTGTCAGAGTAACTGCCGAATAGCTAGCTGGAAGAATCAACAATACAATCAAAGAAATCAAGCCAATTCTCATTTTAATGCTCAGCTCTTTAAATGAAGTTAAAGGAGATTTTCTCATCAAAATTCTTGTTCCAACAATGTTGGCTAGCATGATAAAGACACAGTTGATCAAGAAAAGATAGAGAGCCCCCAATAAAAATCGTACATTCCCATTAGCTAAACCATAGCCAGCAGTACAGATAGGCGGCATCAAAGCTGTAGCAATGGCTACTCCTGGCACGATATTGTTTGCTTCTTTTTTCCTTGAACCGATCACACCAGCAATCCCACCAGCAATAGCAATGAGAACATCCCAAATGGTTGGAGAGGTTCGTGCGATCAACTCGCTACTTGCATAAGACAAGGGAGAAATCCAGAAATACAGAGTCGAGACAAGCAAACTGACCAACACTTGAGTCAATAAAACCTCTAGAGATTGCTTGATTAAACGCGTATCAAAAATAGCTAAACCGAATCCCAGTCCAACAATCGGTGTCATGAGAGGTGAAATTAACATGGCTCCAATAATAACAGCTGTTGAATTCATATTTAGACCGATAGAGGCAATAAAAATTGCACACATCAAAATCGCTGTATCTCTCAATCGAACATGAAGGTCATCGTATAATTTCTCACGGTATTCCCGTGTTGAATAATTGGCAGTCATTTGTCCTCTCCTCTTTCCTTATTTAAATCGGTATAATAATTAATAATAACAGCTGATAAACAGCCAAAAAATATGAGCCCATAAATCGTCAAGAAGACACTGGTAATCCTTCCAATCAAGGTCACAGCTAGGAGATCCCCGTAGCCGACAGTCGTCGAAGTCACAAAAGCATACCAAAGACCGTCTCCGTAATTTGTGATAGCAGGTTCAACTAGGAAAAGCACGCCTCCTGACCCAAAAACAAAGGTCACAAAACTCAGAGCAAACCGAGTAAAACCCGTAACCTGTATAATATGCCATAACATTTTTAAACGTCTCATTTGTTCTCCTTATTCATACTAGCTCCTGACCGAGCCGTTTTTTCCAATAATCAAAGTGAAGATAGGACATGATCTCCATCAGAGAAAGATAGACAAACTGATAGATCTGATTTAAGCTGATTATCAACTGATATTGTTTGAAAAATGACTGGAAGAAAGACCAGATATGACTGTCTTGAATCAGTCCCTTCTTAACATCAGACAGGATATTAGCTAAAGCTCCCAAGGACTGAAACGGTAAATCCTTGACATTTATATAGATCCGGTCCACCACATCATTCAGACTGGTATCTTGGATGGCATGAAATTCTCCAAAGAGAACTCCTGCCGCTCCAAGAGTAGAAACAAATTCCACCAAATAATTTCTGAGGAAATTTTCTCAACCTTTTCCCATAATGTGTTTAGTGCCATCCATAACGATCCCAACCAGAAAAAGGAAAGAAAACAAGCAAAGAAATTTTGCCGTAAATCCCAAAAAGCTTCAAGACTTGGTGTTGTTGGTTTTTCTAACTCTAAAATCAAGATGGTCATAATAATTGCTAGAACAGCATCTGTCAATACAATTAATCTGTCTTTCTTCATCGGATTGCATCCCCTTTCTTTTTTGTAACATTCTATCTTATCGCATAATATTGGATATTCTTTCATAATCCGACTACAAACAAAAATAAACCAAAAAGTCTGTCCCTATTATGCTATATTTAACTCTAGAAGTATTCATCCATCTAATTAATAAATATATCATATTTCACAATAAATGAATACTATCAAAGATTCATCCCCTTTCACTTCATCATTTAGTGTTGCTTAGATTTATCAAAAACAACCTGCTATAAGTAAGAAAGAGGAAGATACAAGAAAAACACGGCGTAAAAACCGATTCAGTTCATTGTCCTCAATCCTTGTCTGCTTCATTTTCTTTTACGAGATCTTTTTGTGAATCCTTTTCAGAGAGTTTTTGATCGATATACTTGTTAATGGTTTCATAAAATTCCTTGGTCGAATCACTGTCTAATTTTGTCGAATTATGAACTTGATTGACTTTCAATTGAACAGATTGAATACCGTAAGAGGCTTGTTTTTGGTGGAGCGTTTCTAATTCTTCTTCTGAAATCGGATCTCCAACAACCGTCAAGACCAACTCATTGTTTCTTGATTTGTAGACTTGATTAATGACCGTGTGATTGGCGAACTCTTTTCCTACAAACTGTTTGATTCCTTCTTTTCGCGCTTGATCTATCGTCAAAGTAATTGCTGAATAACTAGCCGGAAGAATCAATAATACAATCAAGGATATCAACCCAATTCTCATTTTAATGTTTAGCTCTTTAAATGAACTTAAGGGAGATTTTCTCATCATAATTCTTGTTCCAACAATGTTGATTAGCATGATAAAGACACAGTTGATCAAGAAAAGATAAAGAGCTCCAAATAAAAATCGTACATTTCCATTAGCTAAACCGTAACCTGCAGTGCAGATAGGTGGCATCAGAGCTGTTGCAATGGCTACTCCTGGTACGATATTGTTTGCTTCTTTTTTCCTTGAACCAATGAAACCTGCTATCCCACCAGCAATAGCAATGAGCACATCCCAAATTGTTGGAGAGGTTCGTGCAATCAATTCGCTACTTTCATAAGATAAGGGAGAAATCCAGAAATACAGAGCCGAGACAAGCAAGCTAACCAATACTTGGGTAAATAAAACCTCTAGAGATTGCTTGATTAAACGCGTATCAAAAATAGCTAAACCAAACCCCAGTCCAACAATCGGTGTCATAAGAGGGGAAATCAGCATGGCTCCAATAATGACAGCCGTTGAATTCATATTTAGGCCGATAGAGGCAATAAAAATCGCACACATCAAAATCACTGTATCTCTTAATCGAACATGAAGATCATCATATAATTTCTCACGGTATTCACGTGTTGAATAGTTTCCGGTCATTAGTTACTCCTTTTATTTCATATAATCTTGTTTCTGCATGGATGATGGTAGAGATACTTCTGTCCAATCTTACATATTTTTCTTCTCACCTGTTATTCTTTTGAACATTATCTTTTAAATATCCGTCAGTCCATCCTTAACATTATATCAAAAATTTTACAGTCTTTCTCTGAGGAAATCTCTCAATTTAACAGATAGATGAAGCAAGAAATTTTTGTTTCCTTATCCGAAGAAGGAAAAACGATATCTCCTGAACCTTGATACTATGCGTTTTATTCTTTATAATTTAGCTATTTCAAAATTACAAGTTCTCCATTCTTAATTTCCCAAACTTGGTCAAACTTACTTAATAATTCGTTTTGGCGATGTAAAGTAACAATGACGGCACTTGGTAGTTCCAGAACTCTTTCCAATTCCATTTTAAACTGATTAGTATCCAAGGCAGAGAAAGGTTCGTCTAGGATAAGCAATGGATTTTTACGATTTTTCTCACGATTTAAATACATTCGTTGTTGCTGACCACCTGACAGGGATTGTGGTGGAATTTTTTCAAAATCTTCTTCTCTGAATTTTTCATTGAAACTATTGAATAGCGTTACATTATTTTCATAACTTGAAATAAATGTATGTTCTTGTTGCAGAATCATACCGAATCTTCCCCAAAGATGGTCCAAAACAAGCCCATCTAGCACAATTTGTCCTTCAAAATCTTCATCTGTTCCATTTAAAATGTTGAGAAGACTACTTTTTCCAGACCCATTCTTACCAATAAGCGCAATTTTATCCCCTTTTTGAATCGTAGCGGAAGTAATTATCAATTTTGATTCTCCCAGTTGTTTGGAAATATTTTTCAAAATAATCGTATCAAAAGAATGTTGAGGTGCTTGAACTGAAACGGGTCTCCCAACAATGTTTTGAAAACTCTTGATTACAGGCTTTACGGACTCTAACATTTGTAAATCATAAAGGATTTCCTGTATTGGTTCAGAAAAAGCATTAATATATCCGAAACTCGCCACCACCTCAGGAATACCGAGTTGCTGGTGAGATAGAGAGTAGGCTAAATAAATAAACAGAACAAGACTAATGAATTCAAAAGAAACACCTGTCAATAAGATGCCAGTAATTTTTGTCAAACCATACTTAAAATACTTATCCTGCAAATTCTTTAGAGAACTCTTTTGTTGATTCAAAAAATGCGACATAGTTAGTTTATTTACCAAATGATGTCCCATGAGCAAATCCTCCAAAGTTCGATAGTAATCTCCTTGTTTTTTCAAGTAAACCTGTCTGCGATTAGCGGTCAACTTCCCAACGATTTTAGGAATTTGAATACTAATTCCAGTAGAAAAGATTAAAATCAATGATACAATAGGATTAATTGTTCTGCTAATAATGAAAGCGTAAATGATGATACGTAAAATTTGTTTGATAAAACTCATCAATGGAGGAAGGTAATCCTTTTCCAACGAATCTAGGTCATTAGATTGATAGGAAATATACTCTGCTACTGTTTTCTGCTTGAAATCGTGGTGACTGAGTCCCAGAAGTGAACGAAACCACTCATTTTTCAAAGTAGTCGAAAAGATAATCCCCTGCTTCCAATCAAGTATCATTTGGATATAGTTACAACTCAAATAGCCAGCCACTGACATAGAGTAACCATATAGAGCTACTTGATAATCCCCTTTGATTAATGCCTGCGTGAAATACGGTAACAAAGCTGTGCAGATATTCGATACTACACCAAAAAGAAAATTAAAGAAGAGATACCATCTAATAGTTTTAAGATATGGTAGCATATACGATACTCCTTGCTAATGCGTTTTTTTACATATCTCAGAACAATCTCTACTATTCCTTATTTCAGATAGTGCGATACTCAGACATTGAGTGCAATAATTGTAAATCACACAAGTTCTGCAGTTTTTACTATCATTCAAAATATAATTTGCTATTTTGTAAAATATAGGTCTATCCCATGTTTCTTTGATAGATGTAAAATGAATATTTCCAATACTTCTATTGAAAGTAAGCTTTTTCAGTTTTTCTAACGATTTAGGCTATTTCATGACACACCCACAATCCGCGAAAATTCTGGTTATATCAGATTATGTGATTTTCGTAAGAATTTTATATTGTCTCCAATCATGGCAGTCTCCTTTTACTTGATAAAACTATTATAACATTTAGAAATTAAAAACTGGTTCAAAATCAATAGAATGTGTGTATTCGATACATTCAATAAATTCTTGGAAACAGTTCTACACCAGTTACACAAATCTATATACACCTATCTCATTCAAAATAAAAAGAAAGTTGCAGTTCTTTTAATCCTGTATCAACGATTCATTCTGAAATCGAATAGGAGACATTTCCCAAGTCTACAATTCACTTCATCTCAAATTAATTTTTGTAATTCACCCTTAGTTTATAGATTTTATACTCAACAAAAGTATAAAGCATACAAAACTTCACTTTGAACCAGTATTTATACTATATTCCGTATTAAAAATTCTATTATTGGTTTTGTAAAAAACAGTCTTCAAGTATCCTGAAATATAGCAAAAAGAGATTGGTAAAAACTCATTGTCTCTTCTCACTCAAGGACTAAGTTCACTTGAGCAAACTGAATCCGCACTATCGTTCCTTTTCCAACCTCAGACTCAATACGAATCTGGTGCCCCAGTTCTTCAGAAATTTTCTTAGATAGGTAAAGTCCAAGTCCAGATGACTGCTGGGTTAGGCGTCCATTATACCCTGAAAATCCACGTTCAAAGACTCGGAGGACATCACTGTTTTTTATCCCGATTCCTGTATCCTTGATACAAAGCTCTTGCCCCTCCATATAAATCTCCAGACCACCTTCCTTGGTGTACTTGAGACTGTTTGAGATGATTTGCTCAATAACTACTAGCAACCACTTCTTATCCGTCACGATTTCTTTATCAAGATCATGTAGATTGACATTTAAGCCTTTTTGAATAAAGAAAAGAGCATATTTACGAATTATTTCCTTGACCAAATCCTCAATTTGAACCTGCTTTAAGACCAAATCATCATGGAAACTTTCTAAACGCAAGTACTGTAAAACTAGATTGGTATAGGAATCAATCTTGAAAATTTCCTGTTCTAATTGCTGCTTCAGTTGGCGGTCGACCACTTCTGCAACTAAGAGTTGACTGGCTGCAATGGGGGTCTTTATCTGATGGACCCACAAGGTATAGTAATCCAGCAAATCCGTCAGTTTTCTTTCTGAATCTGACCTCTGCTGATAGAGTTCCATCTCACGAGCTTCTAATTTTTCTGCTAAAGCTATTTCCAAAGGAGATTTGGCTTCCCTCTCCCCATAGAGAATTTCCTGGCGATAGACCTGCATTTCCAGCAATATGTCCCAAACGAAAAATAAAATGGTTACAAAGCAACACAAGAGGAAAAAGTAGAGAAAGTAAATTCCTAGACTGGCAAATAAAAACTGAAAGAGCAAAACTAGAAATGCTAAAGCAAGCAGATAGACAAACAGACGACTACGGGAACGCAAATAGGCTAGAAAAAATGGTTTCCAATCAAGCATGCTTTAATCCGTACCCTATCCCTTTCTTGGTCTCGATAAATCCTACCAAGCCCTGCTCTTCCAATTTTTTACGCAAACGAGCCACATTGACAGAGAGGGTATTATCATCAATGAAAAAGTCACTGTTCCAAAGTTCTCGCATGAGGTCGTCACGCGCTACGATATTGCCCGCATGCTCAAATAAAACGCGTAAAATCTGGAATTCGTTCTTGGTCAAATTCAAGACTTGCCCTTGATAATGTAAATCCATGGATTTGGTATTAAGGATAACACCAGCATATTCCAGTAAACTCTCGTCACGCCCAAACTCATAGGAACGACGCAACAAGCCCTGAACCTTGGCTAAAAGAACCTGCTGGTCAAAAGGCTTAGTCACAAAGTCATCCGCGCCCATATTGATTGCCATGACAATATCCATAGCCTGGTCTCTCGAAGACAGGAACATGATAGGCACCTTGGAAATCTTGCGGATTTCCTGACACCAGTGATAGCCATTAAACAAGGGCAAACCAATATCCATGAGGACCAGATGAGGTTCCGATTGGACAAAAAGACTCAAAACTTCCATAAAGTCTTCTACCAAGACCACTTCAAATCCCCATTCAGAGAGCATTTTCCCGACCTGTTGCCGAATAACCTGATCATCTTCTACTAATAAAATCTTGTGCATCTGATTCTCCTTTGCTAATTTTAGGAGTCTTAAATCCTTTAGTATAAATAGAGGGCTTAGTATCTAATACTTTTTTGACATTTCCTTGTCACAAAAGCTCAAAAACAGATAGTGAATAACCCCATTGATATCATACCTTATTTTCAGACATAGTGCCAGCACTACCCATTTATTTTTAATTTTTTCAACCCTCATTTCAGTTCTTTTATACATCCCCTTAACCAAAATTTATATCTATTCTTCCAAACCTTGAGTGTAGTTAAAACGACACTCTATACTCTTCTAACATTGAAAAGCTCCTTATCAAGTGGTATCCGTAAAAAGTTCTAGCTTTCAGATTGACAATCTGAAAAAGATTTGTTAAGATATGAATGAACAATATTTAATATTCATTCAAAAAAGAGGTGAATCAAATTGGACAAAAAACAGGCTTTGAAATCCGCAGCTTATGAAGTTTTTTCAAAAAAAGGATACAAGGCGACAGGAATTTCAGAAATTGCTAGACAAGCTCATATGGCAGTCGGATCTTTTTATAACTATTACGAAAGTAAAGAGGCTATTTTTTTAGATATCTATATTGATGAAAACAGCCGTGTTCGCCAAACTATGATCGAAGAACTGGATTGGGAAATTGATATGATTGATCTTATTAGTCAACTCTTTGCTCAATCCAGAGCACTCGTTTCTTCCAATAAAATCCTTGCAGAATGGTACAATCCTGCCATAGCAGATGAGTTGCATAGCTACTATTCCTCAGAAGAAGGGAAAGTCACGAATCCATTTCATCAATTTCTCGTGAAAACCTTTACTCATCGTTTGCAGGCTGAAGGCCATTCTCCAGAAAAAATTCAAGATATTTTACAAGTTTACAACCTATTTTACTACATGGATATGCATATCACAGAAAATGATTTTCCAGATATTAGCAAAACTGTAGAAATACTAGCAACCAACTTCATTAAAGGAATACTGAAATAAAGAAATCTTTTCTTTATTTTTTGGAAATTATTGAATGAAAAAAAATATTATTCATTCATAGAAAATTACTACACTATAGGAGTTAAAAATGAAACGAGGGAAAAAATGTTCATAATTATTCTAACTACACTTGGAGTGCTCGGCTTTATATCTTGGGGAATCATTACCTATCTTGGACGAAGTCAAACTTTATCGATAAAATCCATTGAAAATCCCAGCGGAGATTTGTATTTAGTTCACATCACAAAACCAAAAAATCAAATATGGAAAGCTGGCTCCTATGCTCAGTTTAAGCTTCCTGACAGTTCGTTTGGTCTAGACAAAAGTCCAGTAAAGGAGGATCAGGCTAGCCGATGGCTAACCCTTGCTTCCACTCCTGATGAGGATGAAATTCTTATTGTAACCCATAATAGTGGTAGCGTGTTTAAGGAAACCTTAACACATTTACCAGCTGGTAGTAAAATTGAGATGAGTTGGCTGGAGTCATCTTTATCTGTTAAAGACAATGACCAAGCACTAGTTTGTTTTGCCTCTGATGTCGGTATTTCTACTCTACGTCCAATTATGAAAGAGTGGGCTGGTAAGCGCTCCATCATTCTTAATCATTTAGACAAAGGAGTAAACATTTTTGATAATGAGTTAAAAGAGCTTAGTAAGAATAATCCGAATCTAACTTATAAAACTAGCGAAACCTTTTCTCAAAGCCAAGCATTTTTAAAAAATGCGGTTGTGAAATACGGTAACCAAGCTATTTATCTCTTAACCGGCCAACCTGATGATATAAATGAGATGAAAAATTTCTTAAAAGAGAATGGGATTGACGACAAACAGATACAAACAAGTATGTTTAGAGGTTTGAAATAAAAGCAAACTGTCTTCTATGTATCTAAATCATACCATTATAGGTCGGTATGTAGAGAGCTCGTACAAACCAACTAGTAAATTCTATGTGATTGTGATAAGATAAATAAAAAGAAAGGAGCTATTATGGCCAATATTTTTGATTATCTGAAAGATGTCGCACACGATTCCTTTTACGACCTACCTTTGAATGAGTTAGACATTCTAGCCTTAACAGAAATCACCTACCTCTCCTTTGATAATTTGGTCTCCACAACTCCTATACGACTTTTAGACCTTGCACCTCAGGTTCCAAGAGAATCTAACATGTTGACCAGTAAAAATCGGCTCCAGTTATTGGATGAATTGGCTCAACACAAACGCTTTAAAAATTGCAAACTCTCCCATTTTATCAACGACATCGACCCTGAACTGCAAAAACAATTTGCGGCTATGACCTACCGCCTCACTCTCGATACCTATCTGATTGTCTTTCGTGGGACAGATGACAGTATCATTGGCTGGAAGGAAGATTTCCACCTAACCTATATGAAGGAAATTCCTGCTCAAAAGCACGCCCTCCGCTATTTAAAGAACTTTTTTGCCCACCATCCTAAGAAAAAGGTCATTCTGGCTGGGCATTCCAAGGGAGGAAATCTAGCTATCTATGCTGCTAGTCAAATTGAGCAAAGCTTGCAGGATCAAATCACAGCAGTTTATACCTTTGATGCTCCCGGTCTCCACAAAGAACTGACACAAACCGAGAGCTATCAAAGGATAATGGATAAAACCAAGGTCTTCATTCCACAAGGTTCCATCATCGGTATGATGTTGGAAATTCCGGCCCACCAAATCATCGTGCACAGTAATGCCTTAGGTGGTATCGCCCAGCACGATACCTTTAGTTGGCAGATTGAGGACAAGCACTTCGTCCAACTGGATAAGACCAACAGTGATAGCCAACAAGTTGACACAACCTTCAAGGAATGGGTGACCACAGTACCTGACGAGGAACTCCAACTTTACTTCGACCTCTTCTTTGGCACCATTCTTGATTCTGGTATTACTTCTATCAATGACTTGTCTTCCTTAAAGGCGCTTGAACACATTCATCATCTCTTTATCCAAGCGCAATCCCTCACTCCAGAAGAAAGGGAAACTATGGGTCGCCTTACCCAATTATTGATTGATACCCGTTACCAAGCCTGGAAGAATAGATAATACTCTTGAAAATTAAATGTATACAAAACAAAAGACCTAGAATACATACTTTCATGTGCATTCTAAGTCTTTTTAAATAAAATCTAACTACCAAATAATCCCTTTGTAGGCTATCAAAATGAGGACTGATAGCAGGACATAAAAGGCAAGGAAAAGCCATTTCATCTTAACACAGAGCGCTACGTACTCCCGAATAAAAGCAGATGGTATGTAGTAGCCTGCCGTCCTACATCCGAGGCCATCTCCCTTCATTTTTAACTTACGAGCATAAGTACTAGTTCTAAAGACATGATAATCATTTGTTACAAAGAGAAATTGAGGTTTGGCTACCAGTTTCTCGCCAAGTTCCTTAGAAAAGAGAAGGTTCTCGTAGGTAGTCCTTGATTGATCCTCCAGAATAATCGCATCTTGGGGAACATCTGTCTCTTCAAGCAGATAATTTGTAATAGCCTGAGCTTCAGATATCTTCTCATCTCCTCCTTGACCACCACTGGCAATAATTTTTATGTTAGAATTCTTAGACTTGTGGTAAGCTTCTACCGCCTTATCAATTCTCCTCTTTAGCAAAGGTGTTACCTTTTCTCCGCCTAATAAGCCAGCTCCATGAATAATAATAAAATCATAATGCTTCTTCTTAGGAATAAAGAGATACAAGATAGAGTACAGCATAAAACCCGCAAAGGCAAAGCCAAAAATAAAATAAGAGTAGAAAATGAATACAAATAAAATGTTTAGAAAGTGATTGGTGTAAAATAATTCATGTCGTCCTCCCAATCGAAATGACATCAAAGCAAAAAATAGCAAAATGACTATTCCAAGGAGCATGGAGAGATAATTAGCCTTTGAACGTCCCTCTCGCTTCAACAAAATGACCCCATTATAGATTAAAAAGATGCCACTTAGAAAAAGCAAAAAAGGAAGTAAAATAAAGGGAAATATAAAAAAAGCGAAATGAATCTTCTCATACCCATTTTGATAAAAAAGGTAGCCTAGATAAAAATAACTGGAAATGAGGGATAATAAGAATAATACTGGATTCCACAAACTTCTATTATCCTTCCAAAATGACACTATAAAGGCTAATACAATTCCTATAACGAGATACATTTCTTCCTCCTTTAATGATTCTATTTTATCACAATTTTACATAGAGAAAAAGAGGGCATCTACCCCTCTTAATCCTTCATTTGACTCTCTGCATCAGCCACGACTTGTTCTAGACTGGTCTGACCAAGCTCTGCCTCCATAGCCAGCTGGATTCTCTCCAATTTTTGATCCAAAACATCATGAATATGGGCTCCAACTGGGCAATTTGGATTTGGATTGTCATGGAAACTGAAGAGTTGGCCAGTCTTACCAAGACACTCAACCGCTTGATAAACATCTAATAGACTAATATCCTTGAGATCCTTAACAATCTCTGTCCCACCTGTTCCACGCGCTACTGAAATCAGCTCTGCCTTCTTCAACTGGGACAAGGTTTTTCTGATAATGACAGGATTGACCCCGACACTAGCAGCCAGAAAATCACTGGTCACCTTGCTTTCCTTCCCCTCGAGAGCGATAATTATCAGCATATGAGTCGCAATGGTAAATCTACTTGGAATTTGCATCCTCTTCTCCTTTTTACGAGGCTAGCCTGCCTCTACTCTTCTTTTTCTATTATTATACCCTTTTAAGTTGTAATGTCAATCGTTACCACTTTTCAACCAGACATCTAACTCCCTATCATATCCCTCTTTCTGGGCCAATTCTCTCAGAAATTCCTGATGATGAGTATGGTGGATACCATTGACCAGACTTTCATAGTAAACCTCAAAATAGGGAAGTTTAAGATCTTTAGCCAGCTGCAATTCAGCTGCCACATCGTAGTCTACCCGTCGGAAGTTCATATCTACCAAGCCCTTGTCATCAAACTCCAAAATCATATACTGGGCCCGCAAGTCCTTCCGCAACTGAGCATCTAGAAAGAAAGGCTGGCCAATCGAACCTGGATTGACAATCAATTGCCCACCAGTCCCGTAACGAAGCAACTGCTGGTGAATATGACCATAAACAGCAATATCACAAGGCGGATTGGTCACCAAGCGGTCAAAATCCTCTTGCGCTCCAGTATGAATCAACTCTCGCCCCCAGTTCTTATCAGGCAGATGGTGGCTAATTCCTACCGTCAAATCACCAAACTGACGATGAATCTGGAGTGGTTGATTGTGGAGCAGTTCAATTTCTTCTAGGGAAATTTCCTCTAAAACATACTGGCACTGGCGCAAGAGATAGCGTTGACTGGGACGAGTACTATCCAATTCCTTGCGGACACCATGCCAAAGACTGTCTTCCCAGTTTCCCAAAACTCTAGCCGTAATCGGTAGTTGATCCAACAAGTCCAAAATCCTTCTACGCCCTGTTCCTGGCATGAGAATATCTCCCAAAAGCCAGTATTCATCCACTCCTAGCTGCCGAGCATCTGCCAAAACAGCCTCCAAGGCGGTGGTATTTCCATGAATATCTGAAAGAAGAGCTATTTTCGTCATATCCATCTCCTAGTTTTTTCTCTTGCAATAAGTATAACATAAAAAGTCACAGCTAGAGAAATCTAGCTTTTTTTGATATACTAGATATAGATATTAGACAAGAGGAAGCGAATGACCCCGAATAAAGAAGATTATCTAAAATGTATTTATGAAATTGGCATAGACCTGCATAAAATTACCAACAAGGAAATTGCTGCCCGCATGCAAGTCTCTCCCCCTGCCGTAACTGAAATGATTAAACGGATGAAAAGCGAAAATCTCATCCTCAAGGACAAGGAATGTGGCTATCTACTGACTGACCTCGGCCTCAAGCTGGTCTCTGAGCTCTATCGCAAACACCGCTTGATTGAAGTTTTTCTAGTCCATCATTTAGACTATACAAGTGACCAGATTCACGAGGAAGCTGAGGTCTTGGAACATACTGTCTCTGACCTTTTCGTGGAAAGACTGGATAAATTGCTAGGTTTCCCTAAAACCTGCCCCCACGGAGGAACCATTCCTGCCAAGGGAGAACTCCTAGTTGAAATCAATAACCTGCCACTAGCTGACATCAAGGAAGCTGGCTCCTATCGCCTAACTCGGGTGCATGATAGTTTTGACATTCTCCATTATCTGGACAAGCACTCACTCCACATCGGTGACCATCTCCAAGTCAAGCAGTTTGATGGCTTCAGCAATACCTTCACTATCCTTAGTAAAGACGAGGATTTACAAGTGAATATGGACATTGCCAAACAACTCTATGTCGAAAAAATCAACTAATTTCTCAAGTCCCCTACCAACCCTGAAAATTTGATTTTCAGGGTTTTATTTTTATCATTTGATTTTGCTTTCATTTAGTTGTAGAATATTTGTTAAAAAAAAAAGAAAGATAGTTTAACCTATGAAAAAATCACTAAAAATTTTTGCGACATCTAAATGGTTTGACCTCTTTGGAGTTGCTTTGGTCGTTGGGATTGCGATTGCATCTGGTTACCTCAACTCCCGTCTCGACAAATTCGTAGACTGGGGCCCATGGACAGCTCTTGTTCCCTTTGGATTGATTTCCGTAACCAATGTTGGGATTTCCATGTTGTCCACTCGTTTTACGGGAAAATTAAGCAAATGGGGAAATTACTTTGGTATTGTTAATACCATTTTGTCCGGTGCTATTGATTATATCCTTGGAAATAAGGCGGCCATTATCACCTATCCTGTCACCTTCCTCATTTATACCTTTGCGATTAAGAAATGGGAAGCTTCGCAAGAAGGCAGACCCAACCAAATGAGCCAAAAACAGCTAAAATTGGCGGCCATCATCATTTCCATCATCGCCTTCCTCTTTGCCTTTGTGACAAACTATATCGGCTATGGAGGAAAGATGAATCTCCTTGCCTACGTGACAACTATTGCCTTTGCACTGTCCCTCATTGCCAATGCATTGAACGCATTGAAATTAACAACTCAGTGGGGCTTTTGGTTGATTTACAATTTCGTTCAGCTGACAAAAGCTGGTATTCAAGGAAACTTTGCCAATATCGGAAAATACATCTTTTATATCCTCAATGCAATCGGAGCTTTATTTGTCTGGAATGATGAAGAGGTGGAACAATAAGAGGGAAATCAAATAAAGAAATCTAACAGAATCTCCTTACTAAAATTTTTTATCATTTTACTTGTAACTCCCATTCTTTTGGAGTAGAATGAAGCTAGATAAAAGAGGGAGGTCATCTTATGAAAAATCTCTTTAGAATCCATTTTACAGCAATTACAGTCAGCGATTTGCTACTACTTGCATTTTTTAGCACTAGACCCGAGACAGCTTTCGACTGGCTCTTGCTCACTGGTTTTATTTTCATCCTTGCTCAAGGACTACTGCTATTTCGCTTGGTCAATCGACTCAAAAAACATTCATCTGAGATTGATCCTCAGATCAGTAAAAAGATTCGCTTCTACTATTTAGGGGTTCTCACCATTGATTTTCTATTTTTTGTGCTCTTAGCCTTCGTTAGTTCTCAGCGATTTTCCGCTCTTATGCCAATCGTCACTGCTTGTCATTCTACTTTATATTATCTGACGACTGACTACCTAAGAGAAAACTATCCAGACTTTTACGACAAACACATCTCTTTATGGGAGTGTCTCTAAGGAAAAGGAGGTTTTAGCATGAAAAAAATCATCTTCATCAAAAGCATTCAACTCCTTGTCATTGATGGAATCATGCTGGCATTTTTGACATTTAAAGAGGGGCTTACTTGGGACTGGATTTTGATTTATAGCGGTTGTCTCATTTTCTTTCATCCTGTGCTATTGACTTATCTTTCTAACCAACTTTGTGACCACTTCAGTCAACTCTATTCCCAGATTAGACCGAGATTCTGGCGTTTTGCCTTACAAATCCTCCTATGGGATATCTTGATGATTCTCTCCTTGATGTGTTTAAGTGGTATGCCACTTTTCCTTCAGGGAAATCTCCTAATCCTAGGACACCTCATCCCTTCCTATCGCATAAGCCAAAGCCTGAAAAGAGATTTCCCCAAGGCCTATCAGGAACCGATTCCATTTTGGAGTATTTTGTGATAGATAAGAAAAACCAAGCCGACTGGGCTTGGTCTTTCTTATCTATTTTTAGTATCAAGGATAATGGTAACTGGACCGTCATTGACCAGTTCAACCTGCATATCCGCTCCAAAGATACCTGTCTGAACGGGTACTTCTTGCGCTAATTTTTGATTGAAAGCATCATAGAAGTCTGATGCCATATCAGGCTTGGCTGCACCTGTAAAGGCTGGACGATTGCCTTTCTTAGTATCCGCAAAGAGGGTAAACTGAGAAATAGAAAGAATTTCTCCTTCAATATCTTTGACAGACAGGTTCATCTTGCCTTCTGCGTCTGAAAAAATCCGCATGTTGACCAGTTTTCTCACGGCATAGTCCAAATCTTCCTCTTGGTCCTCTGGTCCAACACCAACCAGCAATAAGAGCCCCTGATTGATTTTTCCCTGAACCTGACCTTCTATACTCACTTGGGCTTTTGTAACCCGTTGGATAATGATTTTCATAATAGCCTTTCTAGTAAGAGCTGGGAAAATTAGCCGTTGGTCCGTTTGACAGAATAGACCTCTGGCACGCTCTTAATCTTGTCCACAACCGTAGTCAGCGTAGAGAGATTAGCAATACCGAAGGATACATGGATATTAGCAAACTTCATATCCTTGGTTGGTTGGGCATTGACCGTTGAAATATTCTTGGTTGTGTTTGAAAGAACTTGCAGTACATCATTCAACAGTCCTGTACGGTTGAGGCCGTAAATATCGATATGGGCCATATACTCCTTATTTGAGCTAGAGTACTGATCTTCCCACTCCACATCAAGAAGTCGTTGCTCGTAGTTTTCTTGGGCACGCAGGTTCATACAGTCCACACGGTGAATAGCCACACCACGCCCCTTGGTAATGTAGCCAACAATATCGTCACCAGGAACAGGATTACAACACTTGGCAATCCGCACTAGGAGACCTGAGGCTCCTTCAATGACCACACCACCCTCATGCTTAACCTTGAGGGTTTCTTTGTTTTCAACCTTGACCTCTCCACCTTTGACAAGTTCTTCTGCTTCAGCCTTGGCCTTGGCACGTTCTTCTTCACGGCGTTCCTTTTCAGTCAGACGGTTAAAGACAGTAATAGCACCGATTTCTCCAAAACCAATGGCCGCAAAGAGTGATTCTTCTGTCTTGTAGCTGGTCTTTTGAAGAACTTGGTCCATATGACGCTTGTCCATGAATTTATTGGCCACATAGCCATTTTCTTGGAACTGAGCCATCAGCATTTCACGGCCCTTGTTGACAGACAATTCCTTATCTTGGTTTTTAAAGAACTGACGAATCTTGTTACGCGCCTTGCTGGTCTTGACCATGTTGAGCCAGTCACGGCTCGGCCCAAAGGAGTTGGGGTTAGTGACAATTTCAACCTGATCCCCTGTTTTGAGCTTGGTTGTCAGTGGAACCATACGACCATTGACCTTAGCACCAGTTGCTTTTTCTCCGACTTTTGTATGGATTTCATAGGCAAAGTCAATCGGTCCTGAATCTTTTGGAAGGGAACGAACAGCTCCATCTGGAGTAAAGACATAAATCTCCTCAGCCAGGTAGTTTTCCTTAACAGAGTCCACAAATTCCTTAGCATCATCAGCCTGATCTTGGAGCTCCATCATCTCCTTGATCCAGTTCATCCCAATAGCTGATTCCTTGCTGTTGACCTGCCCCTTAACGCCTTTCTTATAAGCCCAGTGAGCCGCAACCCCGTACTCAGCCACCTCGTGCATGGCTTTAGTTCGAATCTGGAATTCAATCGGTCCTTTTGGCCCATAAACTGTCGTATGGATAGACTGGTAACCATTGGCCTTGCGGTTGGCGATATAGTCTTTGAAACGACCAGGCATGGGTTTCCAAAGTTCATGCACATAACCCAACATGGCATAAACATCACTTTGGGTGTCTAAAATACAACGAATAGCAATCAGGTCATAGATTTCCTCAAACCGTTTTCTCTTGTCCTGCATTTTGCGGAAAATAGAGTAAATATGCTTGGGACGACCGTAAATCTTCCCTTTCAAGTGACGATCCGTCGTATATTCCTCTAATTTTGTGACTACCTCATCCACCAAGGCTTCACGCTCTCTGCGTTTTTCCTTCATCATATGGGTAA
The DNA here is from genome assembly GCA_032480835.1 of Streptococcus mitis. Lineage (GTDB taxonomy): Bacteria > Bacillota > Bacilli > Lactobacillales > Streptococcaceae > Streptococcus > Streptococcus mitis_DK. The sequence continues at coordinate 11,718 of JAWETZ010000008.1, read as the reverse complement.
TCTTGTAAAACTCCGTTGGGTTGAGATAACGGAAAGATAAGTCTTCCAATTCCCATTTGACGCTAGAAATCCCCAGACGGTGAGCAAGTGGTGCATAGATTTCCATAGTTTCTTTGGAAATGCGCTCCTGCTTGTCTTTTCTAAGATGTTTCAGGGTCCGCATATTGTGCAAGCGGTCAGACAGTTTGACCAAGATAACACGGATGTCCTCAGACATGGCCATGAGCATCTTGCGGTGGTTTTCAGCCAACTGCTCTTCGTGAGACTTGTACTTGACCTTACCGAGCTTGGTAACCCCATCTACGATTACCCGCACATCAGGACCAAACTCCCTTTCCAAATCGTCCAAGGTCGCATCAGTATCTTCCACCACATCATGCAAGAAACCACAAGCTACCGTTACAGCATCTAGCTTAAGTTTGGCTAAAATACCTGCCACTTGGATGGGGTGAATGATATAAGGCTCGCCTGATTTGCGATACTGGCCACTGTGGCAATCCACCGCATAGACCAAGGCCTTATGGACAAAATGGACATCCTCTTCCGTTAAATATTCTTTGGTTAAAGCGACAACTTCTTCGCCTGTTAAATTCACTTCTTTTGGCATCTCTACTCTCCAATTCTTCCTACCATTTTATCACTTTTTTAAGAATATGAAAACTAGATTGGAACAGAATAAGAAAAAAATAATTCAGAATTGCTTGATAATTCTGAATTATTAGTCTATAATATATTACGAAGTTAGATTTTAAACTTAGGTGATAGAAGGAGAGATAGAAGAACGGAAACCATATTGTAACCGAAAGACTTTCTGACTTCCCCAATTCCATTGAAGATACGAAAGATAAACGGTGGAATTCGTGTCACATACACTGGTACCTTGACTGGATTTTGAAATTAAAAATCCTCAAGATACTTTCTTTTATCCTTTAGTTTATAAGGAGAACACCTATGAAAAAAACTGCTATTTCTATCTTTGCTCTCCTAGTGTTAGGAGTTAGCTGCCTGTTCCTATTCAGCCAGCAAAGCTATAAAAAAACAGTCGTTCAATACTATGCTAACGACCAGAACCTGCCCAATAGGATAACTTATAGTGAATATAGCGATAAACGAGAAGCCAACTACGGTGGCACTCTAAACATCACATCTATCAAACAAGCTAATGACGGAGTTTATGCAACCTATGAAGGGCAATTGACACCTCTCCAATATTGATAAATTGATAACCAGCCTGTCTTCATCCAGTCATGCTGGTTTTTAAGTTCATTTTAAATCCTTACTTATTCTTCCTAACTGTGCTATACTTAATTTAGTACATTCTTTGAGATTGGAGCTAATATGAAAATCCATAAAACCGTGAATCCTGTTGCCTATGAAAACACCTATTACCTAGAAGGCGAAAATCACCTCATCGTTGTCGATCCTGGTAGCCATTGGGAAGCCATTCGTCAGACAATAGAGAAGATCAACAAACCAATCTGTGCTATTCTCTTGACCCATGCCCATTATGACCATATCATGAGTCTGGACTTGGTTCGCGAGACTTTTGGCAATCCTCCTGTCTATATCGCAGAGAGCGAAGCTAGCTGGCTCTATACTCCTGTCGATAATCTCTCTGGTCTCCCTCGTCACGATGATATGGCAGATGTGGTCGCAAAACCTGCAGAACACACTTTTATCTTTCATGAGGAATACCAACTAGAGGAATTTCGTTTCACTGTCTTGCCAACACCAGGACATTCTATCGGTGGTGTTTCTATCGTCTTTCCACAAGCTCACTTGGTCTTGACAGGTGATGCCCTGTTCCGTGAAACTATCGGACGAACAGATCTTCCAACTGGTAGTACGGAGCAACTTCTCCATAGTATCCAGACCCAACTCTTCACTCTACCAAACTACGATGTCTATCCAGGGCATGGTCCAGCTACAACCATCGCTCATGAAAAGACATTCAATCCTTTTTTCTAACAAGATGGTGGCAATCGAAATTTAAGTAAACTATACAGCAATTCTTTCCATTATAAAAGGCATCCTATCAAGGCTTTCACACCTGATTGGATGCCTTTTTCTGATGACTAGATTTTTTGCCTTACCAAATAATCACGCGCTCTTCTGGTGAACGCCACATACCGTCTCCCTCTTTAACATCATAGGTTGTAAAGAAATCATCGAAGTTTGGTACTTGCACATTGACACGGAGTTTGGCTGGTGCGTGCACATCGACGCTAGCCAAAAGTTTCATAAATTCTGGACGACCTTTCATGCGCCAGATGCGACCGAAATTGTAGAAGAATTCTTCTGCTGAAAAGTCTGGTTCTCTCTTAGCTGCTTCAAGCGCTGCAGCGATTCCTCCCAAGTCAGCCACATTTTCTGATACAGTCAATTTACCGTTGATGGTTGCTCCATAAGAATCTTGTCCATCAAACTGGTCAATAACTTTTTGTGTTTTCTCCTTGAAGGCAGCATAGTCGCTCTCTGTCCACCAATCTTTGAGACTACCATTTTCATCAAAGGAAGCTCCGTTGGTATCAAAGGCGTGGGAAATTTCATGGGCAATAACTGCACCAATACCACCGTAATTAGCAGAAGATGACTGATGCAAGTCATAGAAAGGTGCCTGTAAAATAGCCGCCGGGAAGACAATCAGGTTCTTCTGTGGATTGTAGTAGGCATTGACCATATGAGCAGGCATGCCCCATTCTTTATAGTCTACAGGTTGGTTCCACTTGCTCCAACTATGCTTGATTTCCACACGTGCAAAGGCTAGAGCATTGTCAAAAAGACTAGCAGTCTCATTTACTACTTTGTCCTTATAACGTTCTGGCAATTCTTCTGGGTAACCGATATAAGGCTTGATGACATTGAGTTTGACAATGGCCTTGTCACGAGTTTCAGGAGTCAGCCAGTCATTTTTAGACAAGCGTTCCTTATAGACATCAATCATAGTTGCCACTTTTTTCTCCACGTCTGCCTTGGCCTCTGGAGAGAATTTTTCATGGGCATACCAGAGACCCAAGGCTTGTTTGAAAGGACCTTGTGCTAGCTGGTAGGCTGCCTTGACCTTGTCTTTGGCTTCTGGAACTCCAGAAAGCGCACGACTGTAGGCACCTGACAAAACACGGATTTCTTCTGTTAAATAGCTGGTTGAGAGATTAACAACACTTAAAATTAAGGTTGCCTTGAGGAGAGGCCAGGCCTCTTCACTATAGAATTGGTCTGCTGCTTGCCAGAAACGTTCCTCGTCTACGATAACCTTGTCTGGTACTTGTCCAAGAACGGCTTGGAAGAAGTCATCCAAAGGTAGGGCAGGAGCGAATTTTTTGAAATCTTCATAAGAATATGGATGGTAGAGTTTGGCATATTCTGAACTTTCTTCATTAGAGAGCACCACTGCCGCAATTCGGCAATCCAATTCTAGTCTTTTCTCTAGCAAGTCTTCAATTTCTTCATTAGAGAAATCATAAGCCTTGAGAAGATTTACGCTGGTTTCTTTCCAAAGAGTCAAGAGTTCTTCGCGCTGAGGATGGTCTTCTGCATAGTAGGTCGTATCTGGCAAGATTGTGCTTGGAGCGCTAGCCCATAGAACATTGATTCTAGCATCCATAAAGTCTGGCGATACACCAAAAGGAAGAAAGTTTGGTTTGCCAGCAAGCTCAAACTCTGCTAGTTTAGCTGTAAAATCCGCAAAAGTCTCCAATTCTTGGAATTCTTTAAGAAGTGGTAAGACAGGTGTGATACCGTCAGCTTCTCTCTTGTCAAAATCACGAACTAGGCGGTGGTATTTGACAAAGTTTGCCAAGATAGCATCCTCAGGCACCTCTTGACCTGCCAACCACTTGTCTGTTGTCGCCAGCATCAGGTCTTCAATTTCCTGGTCTAAATCAACAAAACCTCCCGTTTGAGACTTATCTGCTGGAATTTCAGCTGTCTTCTGCCATTCTCCATTGATTGCATCATAAAAATCGTCTTGATAACGTGTCATCTTGTTCTCGCTTTCATTTGTATTTGTTTATTTGTTTTTAGCTTAACAAAAATTACCTGGGAATGCAATTAAAAATAAACGGATGTTTCCTATTGTTTTTCAGTTAATATTTTAATTTTTTGAAAAATTAACTTGACTTAATTTTTTTTTTAAGGTATATTAAGAGTCAGGAGGAATATAAGTTTATGATACATATCGAAAACCTCAGTGTCTCCTACAAAGAAACGTTGGCACTTAAGGATATTTCACTAGTGCTCCAAGGACCAACAATTACCGGAATCATTGGTCCAAACGGTGCTGGAAAATCAACATTATTAAAAGGTATGCTGGGAATTATCCCTCATCAAGGTCAGGCATTTCTCGATGACAAGGAAGTTAAAAAATCCTTACACCGAATTGCCTATGTCGAACAAAAAATCAATATCGACTACAACTTTCCCATCAAGGTCAAGGAATGTGTCTCACTAGGACTCTTTCCCTCTATTCCTCTCTTTCGCAGTTTAAATGTTAAACATTGGAAAAAAGTAGAGGAAGCCCTTGAAATCGTCGGCCTAGCTGACTACGCTGAACGTCAAATCAGTCAACTGTCTGGAGGTCAATTCCAGCGGGTCTTGATTGCCAGATGTTTGGTGCAGGAAGCCGATTATATCCTCTTGGATGAACCCTTTGTTGGGATTGACTCTGTCAGTGAGGAAATCATCATGAATACGCTGAGAGATTTGAAAAAAGCTGGTAAGACGGTTCTCATCGTTCACCACGACCTCAGCAAGGTTTCCCACTACTTCGATCAAGTCTTACTTGTCAATCGAGAAGTGATTGCCTTTGGTCCAACCAAAGAAACCTTTACCGAAGCCAATCTCAAAGAAGCTTACGGTAATCGACTCTTTTTCAATGGAGGTGACCTATGATTGCAGAATTTATCGATGGATTGCAAAAATTCCATTTCCTACAAAATGCCTTGATAACAGCTATTGTCGTCGGGGTCGTAGCTGGAGCTGTGGGATGTTTCATCATTCTACGTGGGATGTCACTCATGGGAGATGCTATTTCACATGCTGTCTTACCAGGTGTAGCCCTCTCCTTCATCTTAGGCGTTGACTTCTTTATCGGAGCCATTGTCTTTGGATTGCTAGCTGCTATCATCATTACCTACATCAAGGGGAACTCGATTATCAAAAGCGATACCGCCATCGGCATTACCTTTTCTTCTTTCTTAGCCCTCGGTATCATCTTGATTAGTGTCGCTAAAAGTTCAACTGACCTTTTCCATATCCTTTTTGGTAATATTCTAGCCGTCCAAGATACGGATATGTTTATCACTATGGGCGTAGGGGCGGTCATTCTCTTGTTAATCTGGATTTTCTTCAAGCAACTCTTGATAACTTCCTTTGATGAACTTCTGGCTAAAGCCATGGGAATGCCTGTCAATTTCTATCACTACCTCCTCATGATACTCCTGACTCTCGTGTCTGTGACAGCCATGCAAAGTGTTGGAACTATCCTGATTGTAGCCATGCTGATTACCCCAGCTGCAACTGCTTATCTGTATGCTAATAGCCTGAAAAGTATGATTTTCCTTTCCTCAACCTTTGGAGCTACAGCTTCAGTTTTGGGACTCTTTATTGGCTATAGTTTAAACTTAGCAGCTGGTTCTAGCATCGTACTTACAGCTGCTAGCTTCTTCTTAATCAGTTTCTTTATCTCTCCTAAACAACGATATTTGAAACTGAAAAATAAACATTTGTTAAAATAAGGGGCAAAACCCCAATAAATTGGAGGATCTAATGAAAAAATTAGGTACATTACTCGTTCTCTTTCTTTCCGTTATTGCTCTTGTAGCATGTGCTAGCGGAAAAAAAGATGCAGCTTCTGGTCAAAAACTAAAAGTTGTTGCTACAAACTCAATCATCGCTGATATTACTAAAAATATTGCTGGTGACAAGATTGATCTTCACAGTATCGTTCCGATTGGACAAGACCCACACGAATACGAACCACTCCCTGAAGATGTTAAGAAAACTTCTGAGGCTGACCTCATTTTCTATAACGGTATCAACCTTGAAACAGGTGGCAATGCTTGGTTTAGCAAATTGGTAGAAAATGCTAAGAAAACTGAAAACAAAGACTACTTTGCAGTCAGCGAAGGCGTTGATGTTATCTACCTTGAAGGAAAAAATGAAAAAGGTAAAGAAGACCCACACGCTTGGCTTAACCTTGAAAATGGAATTATCTTTGCTAAAAATATCGCCAAACAATTGAGCGCTAAAGATCCTAACAACAAGGAATTCTATGAAAAAAATCTCAAAGAATATACTGATAAGTTAGACAAACTTGATAAAGAAAGTAAGGATAAATTTAATAACATCCCTGCTGAAAAGAAACTCATTGTAACCAGCGAAGGAGCATTCAAATACTTCTCTAAAGCCTATGGTGTCCCAAGTGCCTACATCTGGGAAATCAATACTGAAGAAGAAGGAACACCTGAACAAATCAAGACCTTGGTTGAAAAACTTCGCCAAACAAAAGTTCCATCACTCTTTGTAGAATCAAGTGTAGATGACCGTCCAATGAAGACTGTCTCACAAGATACAAATATCCCAATCTACGCACAAATCTTTACTGACTCTATCGCAGAACAAGGTAAAGAAGGCGACAGCTACTACAACATGATGAAATACAACCTTGACAAGATTGCTGAAGGATTGGCAAAATAATACTCTTCGAAAATCTCTTCAAACTACGTCAGCTTCCATCTGCAACCTCAAAACAGTGTTTTGAGCAACCTGTGGCTAGCTTCTTAGTTTGCTCTTTGATTTTCATTGAGTATAAGACTCTGAAAAACGTCATTCTCACATGAGCTGGCGTTTTTTCTATGCCTACATTTCCAGTCAAATCATTGGAAAATTCTGACCGTTTCAGCTACAATGGAAGAAAAAAGATTGGAGTATCTTATGGTAACTTTTCTCGGAAATCCTGTGAGCTTTACAGGTAAACAACTACAAGTCGGCGACAAGGCGCTTGATTTTTCTCTCACTGCAACAGACCTTTCTAAAAAATCTCTGGCTGATTTTGATGGTAAGAAAAAAGTCTTGAGTGTCGTGCCTTCTATCGATACAGGTATCTGCTCAACTCAAACGCGTCGCTTTAATGAAGAACTGGCTGGACTGGACAACACGGTCGTCTTGACTGTTTCTATGGACCTACCATTTGCCCAAAAACGTTGGTGTGGTGCTGAAGGTATTGAAAATGCCATCATGCTCTCAGACTATTTCGACCATTCCTTTGGACGTGATTATGCTCTCTTAATCAATGAGTGGCACCTATTGGCACGCGCAGTCTTTATCCTCGACACTGACAATACGATTCGCTACGTTGAATACGTGGATAATATCAACTCTGAACCAAACTTCGAAGCCGCAATTGCAGCTGCTAAAGCCCTATAGAAAAAATCCTCTGTCACAAAGAGTTCCCTACTCTTTGAAACGGAGGATTTTTCTTATTCTTTAATTATTGTTTATTTTGAAATGAATCCTTCAAAATCTTTTAGTTGAAAATTATATTTTTCAGTGAGTAACACATTATCCACTGCAACATCTTCTTCCAATGGGTAAATATTTCTTTTGAAACGGTTGTAGGAGGAAAATCTCTCCTACACTATTATTGATTCTGAGAGAAAATTGCAAAACATCATCTACCAAACTTTCAATTATTGAGATTTTTTGCAGTTTATCTGAATTAGAATCGCAAGGCTTCTCAATAATATAATTGTCGAATTTTTTCAATCTAACTTCCTCTCCACTATTTCTTCCTTTATCAAGAAAAAGTTACCTCAATATTAATAAAGTACAATTCTAAATTAACTCCAATTATTGATTCATGATAATATTTCAGTAACTAATCGTGCAATTAAAAACAAGGATTTTTATTTCAGACGATCCATCGTGAACACTTCATCAGCCATCTCCCAAATTGCCGGATTATGTGTTGCGATAATGATTAGCCTATTATCATCTCGAAGAGATAGCAAAATCTCCATAATCAACTGAGAGGTTGCTGGGTCTATTGAAGCTGTTGGCTCATCTGCCAGAATAAGGGGTGGATTCTTTAAGATAACTTTTGCCAAGGCAACCCGTTGCGATTCTCCGCCCGATAACTCAAAGATGCGCTTATCTAGGTCAAGATAAGCCAGGCCGACCTGTTCTAAAGCCTGCTTCTGCCTCAACCGCTGTTCCGACCGACTCAACTTTTGACCAATGAGACCTAGCTTAAGGTTTTCTTCAATACTTTGGTTTTCAATTAAGCCAAAGTTCTGGAAGAGGTAGCCCAATTCGTGACGGAAAAAATCACTCGATTTATACTTGGCCAAGTCTTTACCTCGGTAAAAAATCGTGCCATCATAAGATTCTAATTTCCCAATCATGTTCATCAAGGTTGTTTTTCCGCTACCACTTGAACCAATTAAGGCATAGACTTTTCCAGCCTCAAATGTTATTGAAAGATTCGAAAATAACTCTCGTTCTCCAAAAGATTTACTCACCTGTTTAAGTTCAATCATATTAACCTCCCTTCAAAACAAGCATGGACATCTTGTTTTCTTTCTGCATTTGGACATGTAACTGTAAAAGAGATAGACCAGTAAAGAGTAACGAGACTAAGAAAGCAACTACTATCTCTACCATAAGAAATAAACTCGCAACAAATCCCAGTAAAAACACACCCAGTTGAGCAAAGAGATAAGTGCGATGGATTTCTAAGAACCTGAGACCTGCAATGCGTTTGATAAAAATGGCACGTCTAAATTCTTCAAAGTAGAGCCTATTCATAGTGTTAAACAACAAGATTGAAGTTGCAATCCCAAGCACAGCTCCTGCTAGCATTACCCAACGTTCCCTCTGGATATTATCCGATAATGTGATGTAGTTGTGGTAACCTGTTTGCATTTCTGAGACCCAATTTTCAATGCCTTGTCTCTGGATAAGCTCCTGGGCATCAGACAATTGATTAAAGAGAACGTAGTTCTGTACTGCGTCTACCCAAAACAAAATGGACTGTGGACCAGTTGATTGGGGTGTTATAACAATGATGATTGGATCTTTCAAAAACTGCTGGTAAGAAATAGGGGTCGTATTATACACAAAACGATCCTGACCTGATTCCAAATAACCTACCGTAGCAGTCATTTGCTGTCGTTCATCTTGACTAGACATGCGACTGGTTAAGTCGTCTTCAAAAACAGATTTATAATGTTCTTCCTCTGAACGGAGGTGTTCAGGCAGCAATAAGACAAACTCCCCTACATCAAGGTGATTCATCTTTTGCTCAATAGTTGTATCTACAGGAATGTTTTGACGCTCCAAGTATTGCGGTGTGACGATAAGGACATTGCCATTCGGGCTGTAATCGTGCCATTCTGTAGAGGTTGCCAAGTTTTTGGAGGAAGCCATGCCATTTTGCAAAGTACGGTCAATTAACTGGTGTCTAGATAAGAAAGCCTTTTGTTCTGAAACAGCCAGATCCATCAATTGATACCAAGTTCTGAATTTCCTTTGAGCTTGTTCATCAAAACCAGGACTCGTTCCTTCACGGCTGATTGATAGGATAGTCAGTTGCCTTTCCTGACTCCAAACCTCTTGTCCAATCCGATGCTGTTGCCAGGCTTGGGAATACTTTAAGCTACTCCCTATTCCCAGCGTTACAATAATAATCGCTAATAGTTGACCGATTAAAATCAAACTAATGATTCCTCTGACAGGCACTTGCCCTTTTATAATCTGCATCAGGTGTATCTTTTTTATCCCAACTGCGAAGAGTTGAGCGAAAAACAGGGAGATCGACAACAAGATGAGATTATAACTGAGCAAGCCTTCTTCTATGGTCATTAGGGATTGCGTTGGAAGCGACAGAATTTTTTGCATAAGAATGGCGAGCACGCCAGCTAAACTGAAACCAACAGCTATCCCTTTCAAATCCTCACCAACTGGTCTAAGGAAAATGGACCACCGTTTCTCTCCTGAAATGAGGCGAATGCCCGACGACCGTAATTGGCTAATTTGACTAATTAAAGTCAGTGCTCCAAAGGTTAAGATGAAAATCAATAGACTGATTAACTGAAATCCGTTACTAAAGATAGCCATTAACGTAGATAGTTTAGATGGAATTGTCAGGTGCATGTTAGTCAAGCCAAGTTGACTTAGCTCCTCCTTTAGCAAGTGAATATCTAGGTGTCCATCGAATACAAAATAGTTTGTTTCAACACTACTACTTTGAGCATCTTCTAGTTTTTTTTCCTGAAGCCCATCAGGCAACTTTCCGTTCCCAAAGGTCGTATAAGAAAAAACTGTAGTACCTTCTGAGTTAGGATCTTGGTGTTGAATCGCAATAAAGCTATCCGTTTCTTCTGCTAGTTTTTCCAAGCGTGTAGCAACATGCTGAAAAGTTGTTTCAGGGGAAGAATCACGTACAACAACGTTGGGGTAATAATGGGAGACATATGTATCAGTCCAAATGGTAAATACCCAAACAAAGAACAAACTAGCAAGCAGGTTGGATATGAGTATAAATAATTTTTTCATAGTGCATTCCTTATTCTAAAACAGAGGGCAGAAATACCCCTGACCTCTATAAACTAACAAGCTTACTAAACTATTGATAAAAGAATCTTCTTCAATTATTCTTTACCATCTCGCATCAAATCTAATTTTTAACATATTATTACTCCTCTGAATGAAATATTATGAAAATGAGCGAAATGCAACTACATATTTTAATTAGAAATTTCAGTCTGAATTATAGTATCCTATTTTTTCCTCCTTTCTAACTGCATGTTCCTTTCTACAGACAGGGACCTAATTTTATAAACCAATCTTAAATACTTTAGATTTTGTAACTCATAATTTTCAACAGTTGGTTAGCTATGAAAGCATTTTATCAAACATCTCCATTCTGATATCTATCTGGTATTGTTACAAGCTCTCATAAGAATACCTTTCTCTAAATAGTTGAATTTTAAAGTAATACGAAATCAATCAGCCTTCCCAACATCAAGACCATTGGACTTCTTTTGTGATTGGACTCGAATCTCCATTTGTTTATTCTTCTGAATAAACTGTTGGTAAGGAATTGTATTACTAAACATAAAAACACCTAGTAATGCTAATATAGCTAATTTTTGAATTCCACGATTTTTCTTTATTCGTGAAACCCTTTTCTTTTTTATTATCCTTATTTTAACAGATATATTTTATTTAGCCAAGCATTTTTATTGTATTTTGAACTTTTTTTTCTTATTATTACCATAGAGAATTATTTATTTCTTTAACTTGCTATTTTGAACTAAAAATTTTATAATGAAATTAAGCAAATAGGAAGGTTTATTATCTTTAATGAATACACTCGCAGAGAAATTTAGATTGAAAAGAAAAGAGTTGGGACTCTCCCAACAAACTCTTGCAGAAGGAATTTGTGAACAAAGCCAGATTAGTAAAATTGAGAGAGGGCATTTCATTCCCTCCGCAGACCTTTTGTTCAAACTCTCACAACGACTTGAAGTACCATTAGATTACTTTTTCAATGAACAAATTGAAATTAAATCTAACCTCTCTAATTTCAAGCAACTATCTGCTCGACTATTAGATGATAGAAATTATGACAATTTGGAATATATTTATAGAATAGAGATTGAACGAAGTACTTTTCTAACACTAGAAGACCGAACTTACCTTGAATGGATTAAAGCT